>NZ_JBRCHD010000008.1:0-60022 GCF_053489755.1 Rhodoflexus sp. | reverse complement strand
AATCCCGCCAGAGTACTTCTCTGGCATCTCTGCGTGGACGACCAGTTCCTGCATAAGGTTGCTCAAAGACAACCGATACGCGCTCCCACTGCATATCTGTTAAATCCATAGATAATCAAATAAAGCTCACTTCTATAACATCAATACGCAAAATTGAGTTTTGAGATAGCTTCTAGTGAAGCGGATAGTATTAGAATCTTGCGCCAACCGAGAAATACCAGTTGCGACCTTCGCCCGGCATAATGCCTGGGCCCGGATAGCCGCCCGCGCGGCGGGTAAAGTAGCGCTCGTCGGTCAGGTTATTTACGCCTGCGCGTACGTTGTAGCGCTGTAAAAAGCGCCAAGTAGCCGACAAGTCCATCACGCGATAAGCAGGAATGATACCTGTTACGGCAGTGGCGGGAGCGATGCGCGTATTGTTTGCATCAGAGAAAGCCTCGCCAACAGCGCTTACTTGCCAAGTGGCAGAAAAGCCCTTGTTAGTATAAGTTGCGCCAAGGCGGTGGATGTACGACGGTGCATTTTCAACTTTATTACCCTTCAAGTTGGTTTCTACAGGCGCATCATTAACAATGCTCACCACGCGCAGGTCGGTATATTCGGCGTTAATCCATGAAAGCGAAGCAAAGAAATTGATGTAGCCGAGTTTAGAGCGGTCGGTAATGGCGGCAATCGGGGCAAACTCTATGTAGCTTTCTATGCCTGTTGAGCGGCTGCCACCTACGTTGGTGCGCAGTTGGAAACGGCTGCCATCGGGGCGAACTTGATTCAATGTGCCAATGCGATTATCGTATTGCAAATAAAACGCGCTTACATCGTAAGTCAGAATATTTTTATAGCTGCCGCGAATACCCAAATCGGCATTGAAACCTGAAGCGTCGCGCAAATTTTCATCAATTACATCTGTAGTGGCTGGCGGCGTAATGTCGGAGAACAACACCGGACGATATGCCTGTGAGATATTGGCATAAATGTTTGCTGCTGTTGAGAGGCTGTATTCCGTTCCGATACCAGCCAGCACAAAGTTGCGCTGTGTTTCCTGACGCGGCATCATAATGGCTGAACCATTGGCGGCGCGTGAGAACTGACCTTCGCCTGTGTTTTGCACCATTTCGTAGCGAATACCCGGCGTAACTGTCCAGCTTTTGGTCAGACGGAACATATTTTCCACATAAAACGAAGCATTATTAGTCAAAAACTCCAGATTGCGCGGGAAGTTAGCTTCATGTAAGTTCAGGTTAAAATCGCTGCCTGTGTCGCCTCTGCCGTTCTGTTTGCGGCGCGTGAAGCCTGTGTAGTAGCGCACACCTGCGGCAATCGTGCTTTCCTGATTGAGGAACTGATAGCTGATAAGGTTGCGCCATTCTGCGCCGAAGTTGCGGTATTGGTCGCGGTCTATTTGGCGCGGGTTGAAAGCGCCCAACTGCGTGTTCAGCGTATCGCGGATGTTGATGGCGCGTACATAGCCGATGCTGTTGCGCTCGCCCACCAGTCCGAATACTTTCAGGCTGGATGTCCACTTCTCGGTAGCTTTAAAGTCAACGGTCAGCGTAGGTACTGTCCAAGGTGTGCTGAACCAGTTGCGGGCGCGGCTGCTTTGGCGGGCATCTTGTGCAAACTGCGTGTCGGTCAAACCGCCCGGCTGTTGGTTTTTGTAGAACAAGCGCGAAATTTCAAAACCTATGTTAAGTTTTTCGGTAACGGCATAATTCAGATTCAGGTGCAGATTCGTGATACTATAGGCGCTGTTTTCGCGCCAACCGTCTGCCTGACGGTGGTGTACGTAGCCGTAGTAATTCAGTTTCCCAACTGTTCCGCCAACGGCATTGAAGGTGCTGAACATGCCAAAACTACCTATGCTTTGTTGTGTTTCCACAGAAATTTTGCGGTTGGCATCGCCGCGTTTCAGTACATAATTGAGCAAGCCGCCAAACTGCGGGCCGTATTGGAGCGAAGATGCGCCGCGCACAATCTGAATGCGTTCCACAGCCTCCATCGGCGGGTTGTAGTAAGCCTCAGGATAGCCAAAAATATCAGAACTGATGTCGTAGCCGTTTTGGCGCACGTTAAATTCCCATGAGCGGTTCGGGCTGAGACCGCGCGAAGCTACACCCACCTGCACACCTGAGCCGTCATTTTCCCAGATGCTGATGCCTGGCACTTTGGCAAAAACCTGACGGGTGTTGTTGGTGATCAGGTTGGCATCCAGCCTGTCCATGCGCACAACTTCGGTTTTTTTGCCTGCAAAGATGGAAGTTCCTTCCACATCAGGTAGTTTTTCAGCAGGGCGCACGCCACGCGCTCCGGCAATGACAATTTCACCTAATTGGATAATCAGTTCTTCAGCAACTAACTTGATATCTGTTATTTCTTTTGGTTTCACGCTGATGCGCTGCTCGGCAATTTTCAGGTGAACGGCGCTTGCCGAGAGTGTATAATCGCCTGCAGGCACACCTGTAATTTCAAAGCTGCCATCCTCGGCGGTTACCGTTCCGCGAAGCGTGCCTTTGAGCAAGATGCTTACTCCGCCTGCCGGTTTGCCGCTGGCATCAGTAATAACGCCTCTGATAATGCCCTTATCCGGCGAATCGTTGTCAGAAGGCAATGCAAAAAGAACAGATGCGCACATCAAAAGCGATAGGCACAGGAAGTTTGTAAATAAGCGCATACAACTTGATTTTATTTAGACTGATTTTAAATAGTGAGCAAAAGTATCTTTCGACTTTTTTATTTCCAAATTGTGTGGTGTGTTTTTTTCACCAATACTCTATTGACGATTGCCGCCGGAAAGTCCTGCTTCCCTGCTATATTTGTACACAGAAACCGCAAATCATGTTTGATAGCATTGTCAAATATCTGGAAATCAATATAGAACTTGTCAAGCTGGACATCAAGGAGATCATAGCCAAGCTGATCGTAGATATCATCAAGTTAGCTGTCGTGGGTTTTCTACTGAGCATGGGCTTAGTATTTCTCAGCATTGCTCTGGGGCTTTGGCTGGGCGAATTGACAGGCAGTAGCATTACAGGTACAGCTATTGTCGGCAGCCTATATGTTTTGGCGGCTATTATTTTTGTAGCTGTCCGCAAAAAACTCCGCCTGCTGTTTGAAAAGGCAGTGGCAAAATATATACCTGATAATCAAAAACTTATCAACGAATTAAACGAGCATGAAAAAGCTGAATATTGATGAGCAGCGCGAATTACTGATGCGTCGGAAGGAGGAGGCGCAAGCAGAAGTCAGCAATACACTTCAAACAGCAGCCTTTGCAGCAGGTGCGATTTTGCTGGGCTTTCTGGTTGTGAAGGTAATAGATGAACTGACAGATAAAAAAACAGCGCCCGTAGCACCGCCCTCTGCGGATTATCAACCGCCTGTTTATCAGCCGCAACCGCCCGCACAGGAAAGCGGCTTTTCGGTCATTAATTTTTTAAAGGAGCAGTTGGCGTTTTTTCTGGTCAGCCTCGCCAAAGACAAAATGCACGAACTGATAGACTTCGCGCTGGATGCTTTGCGTAGTCAAAAAGCAGGACAACCGCCTCAACAACACGAGGAAAGCACATAAAAAGTCAGGCAATTGTAATTATCATAATAATACATTTACTTTGCCGTGTACATGCAAATAAATACGCCACATATTACCCTTTCTCATTTCATGCTCGTAGCAGTAGATGCTACTCATTTGCGAATTCTTCCTATCCGTAGGCCCTGAAAGGGGCGCGTGTATTTTTGCTGCATCCGTTGCGGCATTTCTCCAAGTTTTTAGTGTGTTTGTGTAAAATGTGTCCGTAGTAAATAGCTTCGGAATAAAGTTAAACGCATCAATTATTTTACCTGATTTTCTTATCTTCTTTCAACATTTCAAACAAAAATGGAAATCGTCGTTCAAGTTGCCGGAGAACAGCACTTGGAATATGCACAGGAAATCTGCCATCAGATTGAAGAGTCTGCCAAAGCCCGCGGCACGGGTATCGCCAAACGCGACCCTGAGTACATCAAACAAAAAATACGCGAAGGGAAAGCCATCATCGCGCTTACGGACACAGGCTTATTTGCAGGATTTTGCTACATCGAAACATGGAGTCACGGCAACTATGTCGCTAACTCGGGTTTGATCGTTAGTCCTCAATTTCGCCAGCACGGGCTTGCCAAGAAAATCAAAGAGCATGCATTTAACCTGTCGCGCGAGAAATATCCCGATGCCAAAATATTTGGCTTAACAACCAGCTTGCCTGTCATGAAAATCAACTCTGAATTGGGCTATAAGCCGGTTACTTTTTCCGAGTTGACAACAGACGAGTCGTTTTGGAAGGGCTGCCAGAGTTGTGTCAATTACGACATCCTGACGCGTACCAATCGCAAACACTGTCTCTGTACGGGGATGCTGTACGACCCTAAATGGGATCAGGATAAGAAGAAAATTGACACACCTGAAGTTAAAAAATCTTTCAAGCTCAAAGAGAAAATCTATGAGCGCTGGCTCAGATTCAAGGCTTTTATTCTACTTAAAGACAAAGAAAAGAACAAGAAAAACAATAGCGACAGCGAAGCGAAAAAATCATCAGAGACCCAACCTGTCAACGCCTGACTTACGATGAAAGAAAAAGTAGTTTTAGCATTCAGCGGAGGTTTGGACACCTCCTTTTGTGCCAAATATCTGAGCAATGAAAAAGGGCTGGAGGTTCATGCAGCCATTGTAGATACGGGTGGCTTCAGCCCTGATGATATGCAGCGCATCGAAGCCCGCGCACACGAACTTGGCGTAGCAAGTTTTGTATGCCTCAATGAGGTAAAAAACTTTTACCAAAACTGCATCCGCTACATGATTTACGGCAACGTGCTGCGCAACAATACCTACCCACTTTCTGTAAGTGCAGAGCGCGTATTTCAGGCCTTGTCTATCGTAAATTATGCCAAAAAAATTGGCGCAAAATATGTTGCACATGGCAGTACCGGTGCGGGCAACGATCAGGTGCGCTTCGATCTGGTATTTCAGATCGCCGCACCCCAAATCGGTATTATTACGCCTATCCGCGACCTGCGTCTTTCCCGCGAAGAAGAAATTGAATACCTCAAAAAACACGGCGTAGAAGGCAACTGGGAAAAAGCACAATACTCCATCAATCAGGGTATTTGGGGAACAAGCGTAGGCGGTAAAGAAACTCTGACATCGCATCTTGCGCTGCCCGAAGCAGCCTATCCAAGCCAGCTACAAGAAACTGAACCTCAGAAGATTACGCTCAAATTTGAAAAAGGCGAACCCGTAGCGCTCGACGGCGAGGCATACGGCGACAGCGTAGGCGTAATTCAGGCGCTCAACCAACTGGGCAGCCGCTATGCCATCGGTCGGGACATCCACATCGGCGATACGATCATCGGTATCAAAGGACGCGTAGGCTTTGAAGCGCCTGCCGCGCTGATGATTATTAAAGCGCATCACGCCTTAGAAAAACACACGCTTACCAAGTGGCAAGCCTACTGGAAAGAGCAACTAAGCAACTGGTATGGTATGATGCTACACGAAGGGCAATATTTAGAGCCACTTATGCGCAACATTGAAACCTTCCTGCAAGACACGCAGCACAACGTCAGCGGCGAAGTATATCTCAGGCTGATGCCTTATCGCTTCGAAGTACAAGGGATCAGCTCGCCACACGACCTGATGGCATCTAAATTCGGTCAATATGGCGAAATGAACAACGCTTGGACAGGTGATGACGTAAAAGGATTTACAAAGATTATCGGCAACCAAATGAAAATTTATTTTCAGGTAAATGGCAAAAGTTGAAGAACTGACCTACGAAAAAGCGCTGGAAGAATTAGAGACGATTTACAATGCCTTAGAAAACGACGAAGTAAGCATTGACAGCCTCTCTGCAAAAGTAGAACGCGCCTATGAGTTGCTCCGCTTTTGTAAAGAGCGCCTTCGGGCTACCGAAGTGCAATTAGAACAACTGATGAAAGATAATGAATAAACCTACTATCGAAATCTGCCTTTCGCCTGAACTGTTGCACTTGTATGCACTTGCCGGTAAAATTGTAGTTGTGACAGACATTCTGCGGGCAACGTCTTGCATAGTAGCCGGGTTGGCCACAGGAATTGCAAGCATTACGCCCGTAGCCTCGTTGGAAGAGGGCAGAGCCTTGATGGCACAGGGCTACATTGGTGCAGGCGAGCGCGAGGGCAAGCAGGTGGAAGGTTTTCACATGGGCAATTCGCCGTTTAGCTACATGGAGCCGCACTTGCAAGGCAAAAAAGTAGTAACTACAACCACCAATGGCACACAGGCAATTCAAAAGTCGCGAGAGGCAGCGCAGATTGTCATTGGGGCTTTCCTGAATATTTCCGCTGTAGCTGCTTACCTGAAAGATCAAAACCGCGATGTAGTCGTTGTTTGTGCAGGCTGGAAAGGCAAGGTTAATCTGGAAGATACGCTTTTTGCCGGTGCGCTGGCGCGTCAGTTAGAAGGCTTTTTCCGTTGGGAAGACGATGCTGTCCTTGCCGCAAGCGAGTTGTATGCCAATATGCAGATGGATTTACACGCACACATCAGCCGTTCCTCTCACTATCGGCGACTCGTCAAACTGGGCATTAAAGAAGATATTCGTTTTTGTCTGGAATCTGATCGGTTCGGCGTAGTGCCTATATTGGTGGATAATGAGATCGTGCTTAGGTAAGCATCAGATAACTTTAAACAACAACATGGCCAAGCAAAAAGATAGATACGTAAAAAATCTTAGCGTTCGTAATAAACGGGCTGCTTTCGAGTACTTTTTTCTTGACAAATATACTGCTGGCGTAGTGCTGCGCGGCACAGAAATAAAAGCCCTGCGGCTGGGCAAATTCAACATGGAAGATGCCTATTGTCTGTTTAACGAACAGGGCGAGTTGGTTATTCGCAACCTGCACATTCCTGAATATGAGTTAGGCAATATTCATAACCATCAGCCTAAAGCCGACCGAAAGTTGCTGCTCACCAAACGCGAGTTAAAAAAATTAAAAAACGGTTTAAAAGATGTCGGCTTAACTATCGTGCCTACACATATTTTTATCAACGACAGAGGCTTGTTGAAAATAGAAATTGCGCTTGCCAAAGGTAAAAAACTTTATGACAAGCGCGAAGCTATTAAGGAACGAGATCTGAAGCGAGCGTTAGACTAAGACGTCTTCGTTAGCCCCAGCCCACTATTGAGCATTTTCTGTGTGCGATCTCTTACACGCGCATCTGTTGCCTGTGCAACGATTGTTTGCAATACACGGCGTTCGTCTACCGAAGCCAGTTGCTGTGGTGTACGGATGCCGTCCATAGCAGCAATTTGTTCGAGTGCTTGCCTGAAAAATCCTGCAGTGCGCACAATCCATTGATTAACTGTCAGATCAATCATCGTGGCGATGCCTGCCTCCGAACGGATGATTGTTGCCAACTGAATACCGCTGAATAATTGTCCACCAAGTACCAGATCGGTTCTCATACCCAACGCAGGCGATACATATCCCTGCGCTGCACTTTCTATCTGTGCCAAAATAACGCTTGGGTGAAAACCGGCTGCAATAAAGGCTGTTGTGAGTTGCTTATTTGACTTGATATACAAACAGGCTTCATCGCCGCTGAGCATGCGTCCTTCTTCGGGCGATGCACAGGTAATAATCGGGCGAGGAGTAGCATGTCGCACATCAATACCAAACCTGCCAAACATCTGTTGGAAGACCTGCGGTTGTCTGTTTTTGACAATCATCAACATAGCACCCAGCCCGCCGCTGGCAGCTCCTGCAAACTGGATAAATCCGTAGGAGAAAATAGCGCGGTCGTAGCTATTGATGGCATCAAAATTACCTTCGTTTTCCGATACTACTTTGAGTGCACGCGCCAAAGGCAAAGACAGCCCGACCTGCGTAAAAGCCTCTACAGGCGTATTGCGCGGGCTTGACTTGCCTACGTACATGATGCCGTCGGCGTAGATGCGATGCGAACTGTTGATATTGTCGCGAAAAGTTGCTGTATCAGTTCCGCCTGTGGGCAGCGGATAGGTAACGCGGTACTGGTTAAAACCTGCCTGCGGGATAACCTGTACCTGAAAAATATTACGTGCAGCAGCAATACCCTGCATATTAAGACCACCGCCCGAAACAGTACTTACAGGGGGTTGGAAGAAGCCTGTATTAGCAGCAGGCTGCGATACGGGCGGCACAGGAGTAGTGGTACTTGTACCGGCAGGCGGTGCTACCCTAAGCTGTTGTCCTACGGCAAGTGCATCGCTTCGCAGTGAGTTCCACATGCGGATACTATCCACACCAACACCATAGCGACGGGCAATGCCCCAAAGTGTATCACCTGCTTGAACGGTATGTATCATAAGACGATCAGTTGAGATAGGAATGTGTAAATAAAAAGGCGGCTTTTGTTTAAACCGCCTGAAATTAGAAAGAAACGAGGTCAAAACAAAATTAACGGGTCGGGCCGTTGTCAATTTTGGTCTCAATGGCATCTTGCAACGAACGAGGCATCCCGGCGAAGAAGTCCAATCCGGTTGCTCGCTCAATATCTCTGACGCTTACGCGATAATCGCCCCA
This sequence comes from Rhodoflexus sp., assembly GCF_053489755.1. NCBI lineage: Bacteria > Pseudomonadati > Bacteroidota > Cytophagia > Cytophagales > Thermoflexibacteraceae > Rhodoflexus > Rhodoflexus sp. Next base: position 51,450 of record NZ_JBRCHD010000008.1, on the reverse strand, counting down.
TGGCTTGTCTGTTACGTTTTGTGTATTAGGCGTATCAATAGCAATAATGCGCGTGTTGGCGTTTATTCGTGTAATATCGTTGGTTCCAACAGGCAGGATAACTACAATTTTCCACAGCCTTGCAGGAACAACGATCTGCCCGTTGGCAATGGTTGTCGCTACACCATTGCTGCCGGTGCCTCCTCTGCCGTAAACTCCTGAGTAGATGTACATTTCATTGCCATTGTCAGCCAGTCTGCGGCAGTATTCCTCAAGCAATCGCCAAGTTTCCTGATTATTGCGGGGGGCTTGCGGTACAATGTTGGTCATCAAGAAAGTAGCCGAGTTGTCCGCGATACTGCCGTCGCGGTCATCAGAAGGGCACATGTGTCCGCGATCGAACCCTGAACCTGTGTAGTCGTTAGTAGTTGCACGAAACCATGAAGCAGGCAGTGCGCTGTCAAATCGGAAGTTGTTCTGTCGCTTTGCATCGCCGCGCCATGCTTTGCTCAAATGCCATGCTACCCAGTTGGCTGTGCCGCGTGAGCGATTGTACGAAAGTGCAAATTGCGGATGCTCGATCAGGTAATTGTCATAGTTGCGCTCGTCTTTAGTAGCGTTGCTGGGGTTGCCCAGTGCCAAGTGCGGATCGCGGGTAGGCTGCGAAGCGTCTGTAGTATTGTCAGGCAGTGGCTGCGTAGTACCAGTTGGAGGGGTCGGCTTAGACGAGGTAATTTCTACATCTTTGCATTTGCCTAAAACGACAAAAAAGGCGACAATAACGATGGCAATGAGACTTCTAGTTTGCATGATTTACATTCATTTTCATGCAAAGCTAAGAAAATTGGGGCGAAAGGATCAATTACTTTTTACTTTTGTGATAAAAATGAGGTCACGAGCGGATTTGAACCGCTGTAAAAGGTTTTGCAGACCTCTGCCTAGCCACTCGGCCACGTGACCTTTCTGTTCAGGTGGCACAAAGGTATAACAACAATTATTATCAAACAAGTATGCAGGATACTTTCAAACATATTGGCTTGAGAATGGCGCTCTTAGATCAGTTGCGCAGCAAGGGTATTCGCGATGAGCGCGTATTGGCGGCTATCGGTGCGGTTCCTCGCCACTTTTTTCTGGACAGCGCTTTTGAGTATCATGCCTATCAAGACAAAGCCTTTGCCATTGGCGAGGGGCAAACGATTTCCCAGCCCTATACTGTAGCTTTCCAAACGCAACTTTTACAAATTCAACCCGGAGAGAAAGTGTTGGAAGTAGGTACGGGTTCGGGGTATCAGGCTGCAGTTTTGTGCCACTTGGGCGCTAAAGTTTACAGCATCGAATGTAAGCGCAAACTTTTTCTGAAAGCTAAAAAAGTTTTGACACACCTGCACATGCAACCAATGCTTCTTTTTGGTGATGGAAGCGTTGGGATACCTTCGCAAGCGCCTTTTCAGGGCATTCTTGTAACGGCAGCTGCACCGGCAGTTCCACAGGCATTGATAGATCAACTCGCAGAGGGCGGGAGGTTGGTAATCCCTGTAGGAAATCTGGAGCAGCAACAAATGTTGCGCATTACAAAAAAAGACGGTAAGCCGCAAACAGAAACTTTTGACATCTTTGCTTTTGTGCCGCTGAAGGGAAAGTTTGGCTGGCAGTAATAAAAATTAGCGTCTGCAGTGAGTGTTTGCCGCACCACTGTAGACGCTACTACTTATTTATTCGCCTGCTTATTTAATACATAGCTGGCAACAAGCGCAGCCGATGCTACGCCCAAATAGATCAATCCCTCCATAGACACGCCCGCGCTCAGGCTATACAAGGCGCTAACCATTACAAGAATGCCTGCAATAAAAGCGAGCATAGCGAAGAATTTTTTATTCATCATAAGCGAGCCAATTTAATCAAGCGCCTTTACGCCCGGCAGTATTTTTCCTTCCATCAGTTCCAGCAATGCGCCGCCACCTGTGGAAACGTAGGAAACATCGTTACCATAGCCTAATTGATTAATGGCTGCTGCTGAATCGCCACCGCCGATGAGCGAATATGCGCCATTTTTCGTAGCCGCTACGACCGCTTCGGCAATTTCTACTGTTCCGCGTGCAAAGTTACTGAACTCGAAAACGCCCATAGGCCCGTTCCAGAGGATGGTTTTTGAGTTGCGAATTACTTCGGCGTATGCTGCGCGGGCCTTAGGTCCGATGTCTAAACCCATCCAGCCGGGCGCAATTTCCATGCTGTTGACCAAATGCTCGGTCGCGTCGTTGCTGAAGGAATCGCCTACGACACTATCCTCAGGTAGCAGCAGTTTTACTCCCTTTTCTTTGGCTTTTTTTACAAGATCAAGCGCCAAATGCAGTTTATCTTCTTCGCAAAGCGAATTGCCGATTTCACCACCGGCTGCTTTGAAAAAAGTATAAGCCATTGCACCGCCAATGAGCAAATTGTCAACTTTATTTAACAGTTGTTCGATAATCAAAATCTTATCCGAAATTTTGGCTCCGCCCATGATAGCCGTAAAGGGTCGTTCGGCTTTATTCATTACCTTTTCAGCATTTTCCAACTCTGCCTGCATGAGGTAGCCACAGATTTTATCGTTGAAAAACTGCGCTACTATCGTAGTAGAGGCATGTGCGCGGTGTGCCGTTCCGAAGGCATCATTGACATAAACATCTCCCAATTTGGAAAGTTTCTCGGCGAAGTTCAGGTCGCCTTTTTCCTCTTCCTTATGAAAGCGGAGGTTTTCCAACAGCAACACCTCACCGCTACGCAAATTGGCGGCCTTGCTGATAGCCTGCTGGCCGATACAGTCATCGGCAAAGTGTACGGGTGCTTCGAGTAATTCACTTAGCCTACCTACAAGATGTTTGAGCGAGTACCTTTCTTCCGGACCGCCTTTGGGTCTGCCCAAGTGCGACATTAGGATGGCGCTGCCCCAGTCGCTGAGTATTTTCTTGATCGTAGGAACAGCCGCTCTGATGCGGGTATCGTCAGTGATCTGAAAATCGTCATCTAAGGGTACGTTGAAGTCGACGCGTACAAGCGCTTTTCTACCCGAAAAGGAGAACTCATTAAGATACCTCATAAAAAGTTAGGTTTAGTTTTTTTTCGTTTTGACTTCGTAAACTTAGCCAATTTATTGTTTTTTGCAGCAAATAACTGAAAAGATGGAGACACCTTTGGTTACGAATGATGCCGTTGTGTTGGGTTTGCTGTTCGCGGTACTGGCTTTTGTTTTCTATACGTCGGGGCTGAAAAATTCCTTTTGGACAAAGTTTTACGGGATTGTGCCGAGCCTGTTGTTATGCTACTTCATCCCCTCACTTTTCAATACATTTGGCATTATTTCGGGCGAATCCTCGAATTTATATAAAGTTACTTCGCGCTATTTTTTACCGGCAGCGCTTATTTTATTGACAGTTAGCATGGATTTTCCTGCGATTAGGCGATTAGGATCAAAATCATTGATTGTTTTTGTAGCAGGAACTGTCGGTATTATAGTTGGCGGGCCAATTGCATTGTTGTTCGTAGCAACTATAGACCCAAGTATTCTACAATCTTCAGGATCGGATGAGACTTGGCGCGGCATGGCCACTATCGCCGGCAGTTGGATCGGGGGAAGTGCCAACCAGACAGCTATGAAGGAGATTTTTGCAGCAAGCGACAAACTTTTTTCTACTATGATTGCCGTTGATGTAATTGTGGCAAATATCTGGACAGCATTTTTACTATATGGCGCAGCGCGTTCGTCTAAGGTAGATGCCTTGCTCAAAGCTGATGCCTCGATGATAGAGGACACCAAAAACAGCATTGAAGCCTATCGGGCCAGCATTATGCGAATACCCGCGCTCCGCGATACAATGATGCTGCTTGCCGTTGGATTTGGCGGTACGGCGCTCGCACATGCCTTTGCAGATTGGATCGTTCCGATTTTGGCTACACAAAAAAAATTTTTCGACAGCATCTATTTGGGTTCTGTTATTTCTACCTTCTTCTGGATTGTGCTTGTGGCAACTACGATAGGTTTGCTGCTGTCTTTCTGGCAGCCTGCCCGCCAGTTGGAAGGAGCAGGGGCTTCGCGCCTTGGCAGTGCTTTTGTGTATTTGCTAGTTACAACAATCGGTATGCAGATGGACGTACTTGCCATTTTTGACAACCCGATTCTGTTTCTTGGTGGGGTGATCTGGATGCTGAGCCATGTCGGCGTTACGCTGCTGGTGGCTTGGTTAATCAAAGCTCCGTTCTTCTTTGTAGCCGTCGGTAGCCAGGCCAACGTGGGCGGTGCAGCTTCTGCGCCTATTGTTGCGTCTGCCTTTCACCCTGCCCTTGCCCCTGTTGGGGTGCTGCTGTCGGTGCTGGGCTATGCCTTAGGAACATATGGCGGCTGGCTGTGTGGAATTAGTATGCAAATTGTGTTCGATTGGATGAAATAATTGTATGAAAATGAAAATAAAATATTCGATTTCTGTCTTTTTTGTCCTTTTTGCTTTGCAGGCAGACGCACAAAAAAATAACCATGCGAAGATACAGCAATGGCGAAAAGCCAATGAGCACCGCATTCTGAAGGGCTTTATGGACTTTGCAGCGATACCCTGCGTAACGGCAGATAGTGCAGACATTCGCCGTAATGCTGATTTTCTCTTACGGGAAATGCAATCGCTTGGACTTGAAAATATACAACTCATGGAAAGCGGGAAGCCGGGCGGACGACCTGCAGTTTTTGGTGAAATCCGCGTACCTAAAGCCAAAGAAACTGTTGCTTTTTATGCGCATTACGACGGACAGCCTGTCAATCCTGCACAATGGGCAGCAGGATTAGCGCCTTTCCGTCCTCAATTGATGACGGCGCGGCTGGAAAACGGCGGTACTCCTGTAGATTTACCTGCTCAAAATCAGCTTATTAATCCTGACTGGAGGCTGTATGGCAGAGCCACTTCAGACGATAAAATGGGAGTCTGGGCGATTTTGTATGCCTATCGCGCCATGAAAGAACAAGGGATTACCCCTTCGGTTAATTTGAAATTCTTCTTTGAGGGCGAAGAGGAAGTCGGCTCGCCATTTTTGGGCGATATATTTGAAAAGTACAAAAATACGCTTAAAGCGGATCTCTGGATCATTGCCGATGGGCCGCTGCACCAGTCTGGGCTTAAGCAGATAGTTTTTGGAGTGCGCGGCGATGTGAACATGGAACTGACCGTCTATGGCCCCAAGCGCCCGCTGCACAGTGGGCATTACGGCAATTGGGTGCATAATCCTGCCATGCTATTGTCGAAATTATTATCGAGTATGAAAGATGACGAGGGCAAAATATTAGTACAGGGATTTTATGAGGACGTGATTCCACTGACAGCCTCCGAAAAAGCTGCGATCGCGCAGGCCCCGCCTGTAGATGCTGACCTGAAAAAAGAACTGGGGCTACACACTACCGAAATGAACGGCGCAACGCTGGCAGAGCAGATCAATCTCCCCTCGCTGAATATCAATGGGATACAGAGTGCAAACGTCGGTGCAATGGCAGCCAACGTGATCCCGGCAACAGCAACAGCGACGCTCGACTTGCGGTTAGTTTTGGGCAATGACTATGAGCGGCAAACGCAGAAAGTCGTCCGACACATTCGCGAACAAGGTTACTTTGTTACTGAGCGCGAACCTACGGATGAGGAGCGCCTGACACATCCGAAAATCTGCAAAGTACAGATCAAAAAAGGCTATAATGCACAGCGCACACCGATGGATCTGCCGATCGCGCAGCGCGTAGTGGCTGCCGTGAAGCAAACCACTGCGCAGCAAGTCATATTGACACCTTCGCTGGGGGGTAGTTTGCCGCTCTATCTATTCGAGAAGCACTTGGGAGCGCCAACAATTACAGTGCCTACCGCCAACTATGACAATAACCAACATGCTGAAAATGAGAATCTTCGCATAGGTAATTTGTGGGATGCGATAGAAACGATGGCGGCGCTGATGGGTATGTAATTTACATCGGATCTACATTGACAACTACTTTCAGTGTTTTGAAAGCCTTGTCTTTGGTGATGTTTTCGGTGGCTGCAGCAATTTGTGCTTTAGCGGCTTTAAGCGAGATGCCCTGCCGCTCGATTTTGACAAGCACCGTGCGCAGAAACTGATTGCGAATTCTTTCTACAGGCGGGGCTTGTGGGCCAAGTACACGGCCGATCCCTAAGGTTTTGCGCAAATCTATGGCGATATTTTGTGCAGCTTTTTCCGTTTCTTCGACGGCTTCGCCTTTGACAGTAATCTCTATTACCCGCGTGAAGGGCGGGTATTGGTACATCTGCCTTTGCGGGAGTTCACTTTTGTAGAAATGCTCAAAATCGTGTGCAGCTACTTGCTCCAACACGGGGTGGTAGGGGTTAGAGGTTTGTATAATCACGATGCCCTCGGCAGCTTTTCTGCCCGCTCGCCCTGCTACTTGCGTCAAGATCTGAAAAACGCGCTCGTGCGCCCTGAAATCGGGGTAGTGCAAAGCGCGATCTATATCAAAAACGACAACAAGCGCCACATGGTCAAAGTCCAGCCCTTTGGTGACCATTTGCGTACCTACCAATATGTCAATTTTTCGTGCAGAAAAATCTTCGATAATGTTTTGCAGCCCGTATTTGCCGCGCGTAGTGTCCAGATCCATCCGCTGCACCACTGCCTCAGGGAACAGCGATTTGATCGTGTCTTCTATTTTTTCTGTACCGTAGCCAACTGTTTTGATGTCGTGCGAACCACACTGCCGACAGCTTTGCGGAGGGGTTTCCCGGTAGCCGCAATAATGGCAGCGCAACTCGTTGCTGTACAGGTGGAAAGTGAGGCTGACAGCGCAGTTTTGGCAATGCGGCACCCAGTTGCAGGTCTGGCACGATAGATAAGGAGCATAACCGCGCCTGTTTTGAAACAGAATGACTTGTTTCTTTGCCTCCAATGTAGCCTGAATAGCGGCTAAGGTAGCAGGTGCGAATTCACCGATCATGCGCTTGGCTTTGCTTTCGTGCTTGGTATTAACAAATTGAATAGCAGGCAGTTTTGCATCGTTAAATCGCTGCATCATGCGCACATAGCCGTAGCGCTTCTCGGCGGCATGGTAGAAACTCTCCAACGAGGGAGTAGCTGTTCCGAGCAGCACTTTTGCGCCGTGCATTTGTGCCAGCATGATCGCCGAGTCGCGGGCATGGTAGCGCGGTGCAGGGTCGTACTGTTTGTAGGAGCTGTCGTGTTCCTCGTCGGCAATGATCAGTCCTAAGTTGCTGAAGGGCAGAAATATAGCCGATCTGACTCCAAGAATTACATCAAATCGTCCGTGCAGGACTCCCTGCCATACTTCTACCCGTTCGTTATCCGAAAAGCGGGAGTGATAAACGCCCAGCCGATTCCCGAAAACGCGGCGCAAGCGAATTACTATTTGGGTGGTCAGAGCAATTTCAGGCAGCAATAGCAGTACTTGATTTCCTGATTGCAACATGCTGTTAATCAGGTGTATATAAATCTCTGTTTTGCCTGAACCCGTAACCCCATGCAAGAGAACAACCTGCTTCTCCTCCCAGCTTGCAATAATTTTTTGCATGGCTTCTTGCTGGCTGTCAGTAAGTTGTGGCAAAGGCAGATTATCGTTGGGCAATTCTTCTAATCTGGAGATAATTACTTCAAACTCTTCCAGCACCTCATTTTTGAGCAGGGTCTTGTAGGCACTTTCCGACTGATCGGCGGTTAGCAGGCTACTTTTAGGTATGCCGTTCATTTGGCGGTCAGGTGTTGCCTGCAAAGGCACCAGCGACAAGTATTTCAGCAAAAGCGACTCCTGCTTAGGTCTGTTTGTCAGGCTGTCGAGCAGCGCTTTCAGTGTGCTTTCGTCTGCATGTTGCCATTGGCTGTGTAGGCGTACTTTTTTCAGGGTTTTGGGCTTGTATCGTTCTTTGAGTTCCTCGAAAATGAGAATACATTCTTTTTGCAGCAGCGATTTTAGCAAACTGTAAATCTGCTTGCTGCCCGATATTTTGACAGCTTCTTCATAGCTAAGCGACTCATTTTGGCGGAGTGCGTCTATCAGCAGCAGTTCTGTTGCACTGAAGTCATCGGGATTGATATGCGCTGCGTCGAAAGCAGGATTGAACTGAATCCGCGACTCGCTGCTGAGTTTTAGCCCGGCCGGTAAGCCTACGTTCATCACCTCGCCCCATGAGCAGAGGTAGTAATCAGCTACCCATTCCCAGAATTTTAGCTGTATAGGAACTGTAATTTGTTGATTATCTATCAGTTCCAAAATCATCTTGGTCTGATAGTCTTTGGGAGGAGTTTCGTGTATGCGAACGACGATGCCCGTCAGGATGCGCTTTTGCCCAAACTGAACGACTGCTCTCATGCCTTCGGCGATGAGTTCGTTCATAGCAAGCGGAACGCGGTAGGTAAAGGTGCTTTTAAGAGGCAGCGGAAGGAGAATATCTGCAAAAAAAGTCTGACGCATTGATGAATTTGAGAGTTAAGGGTTGGAAACGACAGCGCTCCCAACCCCAACGCTAAATTATGACTTTGCGGTCAGTTTCTCCTTGAATTTCTTTAGCTGTGCTTTCAAGGATTCAACTGCTTCGTCCATAGCGGCTTCAAAGGAAGTGTTCTGCTCCTTAGCAAAAATAGTAGTGCCGGGGAGAAACAGCTTTACTTCCACTACTTTGTTCTCTCTGCTGTGTTCGCCTTTTTCCAGACGCAGATAGACTTCGCCACTGGTGATGCGCTCAAAAAAAGTATCGAGCTTGTTGGCTTTTTTCTGAATAAAATCCAACAGCTTGATGTCAGCATCGAAATGGATGGAATGGATCTGCAGTTTCATAATATACAAATGTTTAAGTGGAAAATAAAAATAAAACCCTTTTGGTGAGCGGGCTAATATCGTCTGATACGCTCAATGTTAACGTAATGTTACGAACGAGGGTGAGCGTCGTCAAAAACCTTTCGGAGTTTCTCGATGGAGGTGTGTGTATAAACCTGTGTAGCGGCAAGGCTGGCATGGCCTAACAATTCTTTGACAGCGTTCAGGTCTGCACCCCCATCGAGCAGATGGGTGGCGTAGCTATGGCGCAATACGTGCGGGCTGCGGCGTTCGATGGTTGTAATCATGTCCAAATGCTTTCTCACAGTTCTATAAATCAGCATGGGGTAGGCTTCTTCGCCTTTGTCCGTACAAATGAGCGGGCTGTCGGGTGCTTCCCCAAATAACTGCAATTTAAGTTGGATATAATTTTCCAATAAACCAAATATTTGTGTGAGTATTGGTACAAGTCGCTGTTTGCTGCCCTTACCCCAGACGCTGATCTGGCGCTTATGAAAGTTTATATCGCTGATTTTCAGATTGATAAGCTCAGATTGACGGATGCCGCTGGTGTAGAGCAGGCAAAGAATGACTTGCTCTCGTGCGGTGTTGAAATCATCAGCCGGGAGTTCTGTCAGTGCGCGCCATAGTTGCTCGGCATCTGCCTGTGGGAGAAAGGGGGTAATTTTTTTACCGGCTTTCAGCGTCTTGATCTTTTTTACCGGCGAAGCGTCTATGAGTTGGGCCTGCATGGCAAAACGATAGAAACTGCGCAAAGTGGATAGTTTGCGATTGATACTGCGGGCAGTAATTTTTTCATCGTCCAGCAAAGAGATTACCCAAGCGCGGATGTCGTGATAGTCTGCTTGGGTAATATCCTGCTGCTCTCCTTCCGAAAGTTCGACCAAAAATTCTTCAAACTGCTGTAAATCAGATAGATAAGCAGTTTGCGTATGGATGCTGTAGCGCCTTTGCAGCGCAATAAAATTGATAAATCGCTGTATTATTGGCGAGGTGAGTTTAGTTTCCATTGGAAACCTGTTTGGCTCCAAGTTAGTGAAAATTCCTTTTTGTCGCCTTTTTGAGTTTCAAAATTTCCTGTGTAAACCGTATCTACGGCAGTTTTGTCAAGGTTGAAAAGTGTGAGCGTATCTGCAAAACCGTAGATGTCGCGCTCGATCTGCCGCTTGGTCAGGAATCGGAGGGTTTCCACATCATGGGCAGGTCGCCAGCCGAATTGTTCGTGTGCGTATAACTGAATTTTTTCACCGGTTTTGAACAGCGCCTCGCCTTGAAACTCGTTTGGTACAATTCCATTTTCAGCCGGTTTGAGCATAACTCCTATACATGGGATTCGCAACTCTTTGCTCAGGCGGCGGAGCATCACAGAGTTGAGGGTTTCTTTCAGCGCTACAGTATCGTCCGTCATCATCACCATTGCCTGAATCGGCATTCCGTTTTCCATGACCGCATCAGCAAAATAGAGATTTTTTTGCTGCTCTTTGGTGAGTTTCAGATCTGTAACAGTACTGCCCCCCATGAGGGCGAGTTTCTTGCGCACTTGGCGGTCAATTTCTACTTCTTTGCCTTGTGAATTGCAGGCGGTAAAAAAAGCAATTATTGATGAAAGTAGAAGCAGTTGTTTCATGACTTTTTTAGCGGCAAAATTAGTCGTAAAAAATACAAACCCGACGGGTATTGCGCCTGTCGGGTTGAAATAAAATATCTTGAAAGCAAGCCTGTAAGCCGGGTTCTGTCGAGTCTTATCATTTATCTGGGACTGCCGTCGCCGACAGCCTCTAACGACCTACCCGCCGGAACAGCGCCGAAGCGCTACGAACGAGCAGCCCGCGCAGCCAAAGCCGCATTCCGGCCTATTTGGTCTTTCAACCCGTAAGGTTTGCCATGCGACAGACGTTACCGCCTGCCCGGTAGGCTCTTACCCTGCCTTTTCACCCTTACCCGCGGGCTACGCGTAGCCTGCGGGCGGTTTGTTTTCTGTGGCACTTGCTGTGAACAAGGGCTTTGGCCCTTGCCCCCCACCCGTTAGGTGGTACGGCGCTCTGTGTTGCCCGGACTTTCCTCAACTACCTTGCGGCAGCCGCGATAAGACAGCCTGCTTTCTGCTGTAAAGATAGCATTTATTCTACGATAAACTTTTGCAGCGCAGGAGAGACATAGGTTTGCAACTGCTCGCCTTCGGCAAATACGAGTAAAACGGGCATCCCGCGGGCTTCGGCGTAGGCTTTGGCTTTTTCTGTTCCCATCACCATAAATGCGGTCGCCATTGCATCGGCAGTCATGCAGTCTTTGGCTAAAACCGTAGCGCTGAGCAGGTTGTGCTGCACTGGACGGCCGCTGACGGGATCAATGGTGTGGGCATAGCGCTGTCCGTCTTTGACGTAAAATTTTCTGTAGTTGCCGCTGGTCGCCAGTGCAAGATTTTCTACGCGAATTTTTGCCTGAATCGGGTTGCCGCCCTTTTCTTCGTATTGCGGGTTATCAATTCCGATGAGCCATGTTTCGCCGCGCTGGTTTTTGCCTTTGCAGACAATTTCGCCACCGACTTCTACCATGTAGTTGTTGATCCCGCGCTGTTCGAGCATCTGAGCGATCAGATCGGCGCCATAGCCGGGCGCAATAGCGTTAAATTCTATGGTAACGCCTTTTTTGGTTTTTTTGATGGTGTTACCCGTAACGACAATACTCTCAAAATCAACAAATTGCTTTATCGAATCTATGTTAGGCTCTCGTTCGGGGAGGCCTTGTTTGGCGCCAAAGCCCCAAGCCTGCACGAGCGGAAAAACTGTCGGATTGAATGCGCCTTCGGTTTCGCGGTAGATCTCGCGGCTGCGCTCCAACACAGGGATGAAATAGGGCAGTTTGGGCGTAATAGAATCTTCGCGGTTGAAGCGGCTGATTTCCGAGTCGGGAATGTAGGTGGACAGCGCCAGATTAAATACCTCCAGCAATGAATCTATAGAAGCCTTGTGATTGGCGCGCTGCTCGTCCAAATAACTGATATTGTAAGTAGAACCCATCGCAGGGCCGCTGATTCTGACCAGCGGACTGGTTGCTGCAGCCTCTTGCGCAGTATTTTTGCGGTAAAAATAAACAGCAGCCATCAGTGCAAGCAGCAGCAGGGTGTAAGCGATGTTTTTGCGTTGTAGTGGGGTCATGAGTCAATAATGAAAACTGTAAAATTATTTAGTCGCAAATAGTGTTGGACTTTCTGATTTGATAAAATAGTGCGTCCTGTTAGATTTTTTTACAGATTGTATATTGGGTATTGTTTTCAACTTCTTGGTTAGTTCTTTGTCTGACAGATTAAGCGACAGTTTTTCGAGAATTTGCCTGATAGTCAGCGTATGTTTCTCAAGTAGTGCAATAATTGCTGTCAGGTCGTCTTCTGTGGACTCGCGCTGGGGTGTACCTATTGGGTCGCCGGAATGATTATATGCCAAAAGTTCACCTTCAAAACTGACAGCCTTAGCCCCCTTTTCTATAAGCAGCAAATTGGCGTTTTTTTCGCCCGGTTCAGGTTGGCGTACAAAAATTTCTCTGCCTTTTTTTAGTCCGTCAATTACGCCTGCCCAAGTGCCTCCGCTTTCAGAAGATTGCGCCACATAAATTTCGGAAGCCAGCGCATAAATAATCGGGTTTCGCGCCATTGCCAAACCTGCGCTCCAGACAGATTTGGGATGGAACGTACTGACAACCAACACGTCGCCGCCGGTAATCTCCTTATAGTACTTTTTGATACCTGAACCGAAAGTCATAATGCCTTGCGGAAGCACAATGATACTTTGCCCTTTATAGGCAATTGCGCTGTCCAATGCTTGCTTATCTACGCCTTTGGCAAAGCCACTAACAACTACTTTATATTGTTGTGATGCTTTTTTGGCAATATTATCTGTAAACTGCAAAGAAATTGCATCTGCCTCACGGCTGCCTACAATCGCAATGCTTTGTTCCTGCATAATTTGTTTATTTCCTTTGACATATAGCACCGTGGGCGCTTTGATTTTCAGATTATTTTTCAGGGTTTTGGAATATTCAGGCGAACTGATAGGCACGACTTCAAAACCTTGCGAGAGTAAATCTTCCGCCAAAAAGGCATTGTTGGGCAATTCAGCTTTGGCGTGTTTCAAGTCTGAAATATCTGCATCGGATAACTCAAATGTATCTTTCCACTCGTTTTCAGCATGGAAAAAATTTTCCAAACTCATTTGGTTATCGTGAACAATTTTCACAACCAGACGATTGATTTTTTCTACTCCCCATTTTGGCAAATGCGCTAAGCTAATCCAATAAGGTGTTTCTGTAGGCGGTATCATAAATCTCCTCCGACTGTTTTAGCAATCACTAAGGGCGCTATTTTTACAGCACCAAGTTTGGACAGGTACTTTCCTATTTCTTTGATAGTTGCGCCACTGTCGTAAATGTCATCAATGAGTAAAACGCTTTTGCCTGCAATTTCGTTTTCATCTGCTACAGTAAAGGCATTTTTAAGGTTTTCTGTTTTGAGCAAACCCGTCTGAAAGATTTTTTGCGATTGCGTTACTCTGTTTTTTTGCAAAGCATGAGAAAACTTAAATTGCAGGGATTGAGCGACTTTTTCGGCAAAATTTCCTACTAAATTACCGCTTTCCGTAGGGGGCACGTATAATACTAGATCAAATTTTTCCTTTCCAAAATGTCTGTAGAAGGCTTTGAGCGTTAGTCGCAGCAGCCAGTCGGGAAAGTCGCCACCATTTTCATACTTACTTCGGTGCAGCGCCTGCCCTACATTCGAGACTCCGTAGTAAGAAGCTGCTACACCATTGACAAGGTTTGTTTTGGCAATTTCTACTTCCAGTACAGGAAAATAGGTTTCTCTGAAACCTTTGATTGTATGCTGCCATTCCTTTGTAACTACTACCTGCACATTTCTGTTCCTGCAATTATCGCAAACGCCGCAGGGCTGCAAAATTATATCGCCCAAAAAGTTACATAAAAATTGCATCCGACAATATTTGATTGACAGATAGTTAAGCATTTCATCAAATTCTTTTAGTTTGGCGTTGCGCAATTCTTCAAAACTTTTTGTGTTCAATGCAGGCGCGCCAAACCTGTATTCATACTTTTTGCTTCTTCCATCTATTATCTCAATCACAATACCTTGAGCGACTAAATCTGCTAAAATCACGCTTACCTGCGTTTGCTTCAGGTTGGTGGCTTTAGCGATGCCCTGCAAACCTAATCTTTCAGATTTAACGGCTTCGATCACCCGCTCATACTTGGCTATTGCCGGCCTTCCGCCTTCTATGAACGATAGCGGCAAGATCTTATCTTCATTGGGATTATAGAACAAAATTACGTAAGAGGTTTTTCCGTCGCGCCCTGCCCTGCCTATTTCCTGATAATAGTGAATAGGTGAAACAGGAATTTGTGTATGTATGATAAATCGGATATCGGGCTTATCAATACCCATTCCCAGTGCATTGGTGCTGACGACACATTTGTACTCGTTGTTCATCAGTCCTTGTTCAATCGCCTTTTTGGTTTCGGTGTCTATGCCGGCGTTATAGTGTACAGCATTGATTTTCAGGTATTCCAGCCATTTGGCATAAATTTCTGTATTTACTCTTGTGCCTGTATAAATAATGCCTGTGCCCTGTATTTTTTCTAAATTTTGGGCAATCCAAACCATTTTTTCATCTTCAGACTGCACCGTTATGACAAACAAACTCAAATTATTCCTCAGCAAATTGCCACGAACCGAAGTAATGTTTTTCCCGATTTGTGTTTTAATATCCTCTTCTACGCGCTTGGTTGCGGTGGCGGTAGTAGCTAACACGGGAAATTCAAGCGGCAACAGGTTTACCAGATTGACTATTTTGCGATAGGAAGGAATAAAATCATGCCCCCAAGTAGAAATACAATGCGCCTCATCTACTACCACCATCGCTATCTTAAAATTCCTATCCCGAACTGTTTCCAGCCATTTTACGTTTTCCATTCGGGCAGGATGGATGTACAGAATTTTGAGTCTTCCGTTTAGCGCATCTTCAATTGTCTGATTATTTTCCTCCTCAGTATGTTGCGAGGAGATAAAATTGGCAGGAATATTTAGCTCTTGTAATTTTTGTACCTGATCGCGCATCAGCGCAATTAGCGGTGAAAAAATAATCGTTACACCGTCAGATTGCGTCGCAGGAAACTGATAACATAGGGACTTGCCAAAGCCGGTTTTTTCAACCAGCAGTACGCGCTGTCCTTGCAATATTTTTTCTATGACCGCCCATTGATTGTCATAGAATTGATCAAAGCCAAAAACAGATTTGAGCTTTTGCTCGGCTTGTTGTCTTGTCATTAGTCTGTAATCGCTACTATTGTTACAGGAGCCTTACTTGTAAGTATCCAACAAATCGGCCATAGCGTCGCAGATAATTAGCGGGGCTACGTGGCGCAGTGCGTTGAGTGTGTCTTTGTGTGCCTCTTCGGAAAATGAAGCGCAACCGTCGGACAGCAGCACCACCTCATAACCATGCGAAAGCCCGTCGCGGAGGGTGGCAGCAACTCCGCTGTTGGTTACAATCCCACCAATGAGCAGCGTGCGGATATTTTGCCTGCGCAGGATGAAATCCAGAAAGGTCTGGTAAAAGGCAGAAAATGAAATTTTATCTACTGTAAAGTCGGCAGGTGTAAGTTCTTCGATGAGCCTATGCCCAAAATCGCCGGGGCAAAAATCGCCTTTAGCGATGAAAGGACGTGCTTTTTTCAAGCCTTCAGAAATCATCGGCTCGCCGTCTTTGCCGGGCAAAAGTGTAAACTGCGTCGAAATGACCAACCCCCCCGCACGGCGCAGCGATTCGGCAACAGTTGTCAGCCGGCGAATCAGCCCCGTACTGTCGGGAATATGCAGCCCATTGCGCGGATAAGCTCCTTTTTTGAAGAAAAAATCGTTCTGCATATCAACCAGCACAAGGGCGGTTCGTTTGGGGTCGAAATCTTGCGGTGTCATTGGATCGCGGTTAAAATTCGTTAAGTACGTGTGATTGGCGCTCATTCAACTAAATTTGCGCCGTTACAAAACTAAGCAATTCACTGTAAACTCTGCCCGTCAAATCTATGTTGCTTCGCTCGGAAAACCTTTTTAAAAAATACAAATCTCGACTGGTTGTCAATAATGTCTCTGTCGAGGTGCGTCAAGGCGAAATTGTAGGTTTGCTGGGCCCCAATGGTGCAGGTAAAACAACGACCTTCTACATGATCGTAGGGCTGATCAAGCCTAATAGCGGTAAGATTTATTTAGATGAACAAGACATTACCGACCTGCCGATGTATCGCCGCGCAAGGCTTGGCGTAGGCTATCTGGCGCAGGAAGCTTCTGTTTTCCGCGATCTGACTGTAGAGGAGAATATCCTTGCCCCGCTGGAGATGACGAATTTGAGCAAAGCAGAGCAAAAACAGCGCGTAGAAGAGTTAATTGAAGAGTTCAGCCTTACCAAAGTACGCAAAAATCTGGGGAAAGTACTTTCCGGCGGAGAGCGCCGCCGCACCGAAATTGCCCGCGCACTTTCTGTACGCCCTAATTTTATTCTGCTCGATGAACCCTTTGCAGGTGTTGACCCGCTGGCGGTAGAGGAAATTCAATATATCGTCTATAAACTAAAATCCAAAAATATTGGCATTTTGATTACCGATCACAACGTAGACGAAACGCTATCTATTACCGACCGCGCTTACATTCTCTCGGAAGGCAAAATTCTGGTTTCCGACCGTCCTGAAAACTTAGTGGTAAATCCGGTGGTGCGCAAGGCTTATCTCGGCGAACGCTTTGAGTTCAAACGCAAGTTTTTTGAATAAGGAAATCGTTAGTTTTGTAGCTTGATAATAATCGCTTGCGTTAATATTGCAGGGCTGGTTATCAGTTTTTTTCGGTCTGTAGATCATTAAATCATCGTAGCGTTTTATGGAGTGGTTCAATACAGTTTTGACTTGGTTAATGCGCCGTCGTTTTCCACAAATTGAGCGGTTTATGAACCACCCCCACGATGTTCAGCAAGAGATTTTCCGTTCGCTGATAAGAACTGCCGCTCCTACAGAATGGGGGCGAAAGTACGGCTATGCTGACATTCGCAACCGCGAGCAGTTTGCAGCCCGTGTGCCTGTGTCTGCCTATGAAGATCTTTATCCGCAGATAGAGCGGGTATTGCGCGGTGAGAAAAACATCCTCTGGCCGGGCGAATTTACTTGGTTTTCCAAATCATCTGGCACGACCAACGCCCGCAGCAAATACATCCCTGTTTCGGAAGAACACCTTGAAGAATGCCACTACAAAGGCGGCAAAGATATGCTTTGCCTCTATGTGAGCAATTACCCCGACACGCGCGCTTTTTTAGGCAAAAATTTAGGCATCGGCGGGAGTTATCAGCCTAACCCATTTAATCCGAAGACCTACTGTGGTGATGTATCGGCACTGATAATGAAGAACTTACCGATCTGGGCGGAGTTTTTGCGCACACCAAGCATTGAGGTAGCCCTCATGGATAATTGGGAAGAAAAAGTTGAAAAAATTGCCCGCCTGACTATCGGCGAGAACGTTACGGGCATGTCTGGTGTACCCACCTGGACAGTGGTGCTGTTGCAGCGCATCCTCGATTTGACAGGCAAGCCGCACATTCGCGAAGTTTGGCCCAATCTGGAAATATTCTTTCACGGCGCAGTTTCTTTTACGCCTTATCGCGAATTGTTCCGTCAGTTGATTCCTTCGGATGATATGCACTACATGGAAACCTATAATGCGTCAGAGGGTTTCTTTGGCATTCAGGATCAGCGCGATAGCCAAGATTTGCTGCTCATGCTCGACTACGGAGTGTACTACGAGTTTATCCCGTTGGAGTTGGCACAAGAAGAGAACCCACCAACCGTAGGGCTGGCAGATGTACAGGTTGGTAAATCTTACGCCATGGTCATTTCTACCAATTCCGGGCTTTGGCGCTATAAAATCGGCGATGTTGTGCGGTTTACCTCGACCAATCCGTACCGCATACGCATTGCAGGGCGTACCAAACACTTTATCAATGCCTTCGGCGAGGAGCTGGTGGTAGAAAATGCCGACGTAGCGATTGCTTATGCCTGTCAAAAAACCGGCCTGATTGTTAATGATTACACCGCCGCGCCTGTTTATTTAGGCATAGACAATAAAGGCGGCCATGAGTGGGCAATTGAATTTGAAAATTTTGATGGCTCTCTACATCTGTTAAAGGAATTTACCAAGCTCTTAGATGAAAAACTACGCGAGGTTAATTCCGATTACGATGCCAAACGCCACAAAGACCTTGCATTAGTAGCGCCTCGCATCCACGCCCTTCCTAAGGGAACCTTCTACGAATGGATGTCCAGACGCGGCAAACTTGGCGGACAGCACAAAGTGCCGCGTTTAAGCAACACCCGCGAGTATCTGGACGACGTACTGGCAATGAAATCAGACGCTGTACGTATTTGACGCATACCTGAATTTTGCGTGGAAAATTCTTTGAGGTTTCGGAAAAATGCTAACTTGAGCGCCAAAAACAAAAGGCATCACGCCGAAATCCTCAAACATCAGGCGGCGGATGCTGAAAAGCCAATGAGTAAGCGCTTCCTCGCTAAACGTTATTTCAATTCTATGAATAGATTTTTCAAAGTGTTTGCACTTGCACTGGTAACATGTGGTGTATTGATGTCAGCCGCACCAGTTCCTAACAGAAATGCAGCAAATGAAAGTACCGTACAAGCCGATTTACAGGCTGTACGCAACCAATTAGTAAGTCAGGCACAATAGGGAGAGTTTTTCAAACCTGAAACCAAAGCACTGAAAAAGGTAGAAAAGCAATTGGATAAGATGGAAAAGCAGGCAGCAGGTAACAAAAAATGGATAACTGCTGTATTGCTGTGCTTCTTTCTTGGCGGCTTGGGCATTCACCGTTTTTATCTGGGCTATACCTGGCAGGGTGTAGTACAGTTGCTTACCCTCGGCGGTTTGGGTATCTGGGCACTGATTGATTTTATCCGAATTTTGGTACGCGACCTGAAGCCGAAAGATGGCGAATACGCAGACTAGTTGATAATTAAGAAAAAAAGGCTGTCCAAAAAGTAACACGGCCTTTAGTCTATGATTTATTAATCACTTGATAATCAAATAGCTACAGACTAAAGTCTGCGCTACATTCAGCCTTTTTAGACAGCCTCTTTTTCGCTAATGGATCTTTGTTACCAGCAAAGTAAAATACTTAAGTTTTACAAGCAGCGCGGCATTGTTTTTGAAATCCGTTAAAACAAACTGATTTACAAACAACATATCAATATGAAGAACATCAAGTTCATTCTCCTGATGCTGTGGGGATTTTTCAACTATGCAAACGCGCAATCCAATTGCCAGATTTCCAATGTTATCGCTACGCCCGTTGTGGGAAATATGTTAGAGTATGAGATAAGTTTTTCCTTGACTTTGGCCCAGCCGCTGAACAATAGCATGAGTATTATTGGTTCAAATCCGAATGGGGGGACTATCTCCAATTTGCCCGCCAATCTGCTGTCAATCAACCTGCCGGCAGGCACGCATACGGTTCAAACTAAGCTAACGGCAACAAGCGCAATTCCAGTTGGTACGCCAATTAATTTTACTTTTTCGGTAGGCAGAGTTTGCAACGCTACCGCTCCAATTACCTTTCCCGCGCCATATGCCGAGTGTTTCTTTTTAAGAGGTATTCAGATTTCTTGTCAGCCTAATTCCGGACTTAAACTAAGCTATGAACTTAGCAATTTGGGGCAAGCCGTCAACGGAACGTTGATAGTAAAGGCAAGCGATGGCACGTTGTCCAATCCCGGTGCGGGCGGCAGTCTTTCGGGAACATCGCAGATTACTTTTAACGTCGGCAATCCGATAAGCGGAAAATTTGAATTTGATTTTGGACTTACCCCTGCTTCTGCAACGGTCACTCCTTCGCTGACTTTTGAGCTGAAAAGTCCGACCGGAGCTACTGTTTGTGCCTCAAAAATTAGCTTGAGACCTTACCCGAGTTTGTGCGGAGATACCAACAGATGTAATAATTTCACGGTAACGACCGAACCGTCGCAAATAGTTCAAAATAGCAGCGTTTTGTATGGCAACTTTAAAATTGCCCCTGCGCAAGAAGCCAAAGTTACATCAGCCATTATTTCCATTGTAAACATAGAAAGAAGGTCTGAATGCCAAGGCACGAACCCCTCGCCTTGGGAATCTATTTTTGCAAACGGCGTTCCTATGCTGCTAACCTCCGGCAGCGGCTTGGGCATTACGAATATTGCGCCTGCAACCTACACCAGTAGCCCGGCGCCTAATTCGCTCGTTTTCACCTCAACAGGCGTTTCTGATGCAAGCAATGGCGGCGACCACATCCTGAATTTCAGAGGCCTCCCTGAAAAGAAAAATGCGGCTTGCCCTGAAAGATTGAGATTTACCCTGCGCTATTTGGTTCGCAATTCCAACGGCTGTTCAGCCGAATTCCACCGAATTGCTGAAATTGTCCGATAGATTTGTCAAAAAAATTAAACGAGTCCTTCCAAGTTTGAAGCCTACATTATCTGGCTCTTGCTTCTGGAGTGACTCGTACTTTTTAGAATACTACATAGGAGGTTCACCAATTACCTGTACAGCTCCTACGGAGCAGAAAAAGGGGCAGAGATGATTTCAATGCTACCAATATGCAATCTCTACGGAATAAAAATCTACGTGGTATATGATTTCTTTTGCCCCCGTCGTAGCGTCCAGCAAAACTGCGCAAACAAAATGTTCAAGGCTGTCCAAAAAGTAATACGGACTTTAGTCTGTGATTTGTTAATCACTTGATAATCAAATGGCTACAGACTAAAGCCTACGCTACATTCAGCCTTTTTAGACAGCCTCATTTTTTATTAATCCACACACATCAATCATGCAAATCAACCACAATATTGCGGTAGTTGTCCATGCGGATGGTGCTGTTGTCGCCAATGATGGTGGTTGATTCCATTTCTTCAATTACAGCGGGGCCTGCAAAACTATCGCCGGGGTTGAGCAAATAACGGGCGTACACGGGGCATTGCCGCGCAACGGGTTTGCTGCCTTCCATAAAATACAGCGTCCGCTCGCCTTTGAGCGCTTGGTTGTCTGTTACCTTGACCACTTGCCGCGGCTGAATTTGCGGTGCAGGTGCGCTGACCACTACGCGCCACGTTACGGTTTCCATTCCGATGTCGGCGATGCTTCTGCCGTAGCGAAGTTCATACTCGGCAGTAAATCGCTGTTGAATTTCAGCAATGCTCGCCGCACTCAACGTTCCGTTGGGGATACGCACCAAAATTTCGTGTCCTTGACCTGTATAGCGCATATCGGCGATGCGGGTAATCTGCGCCTCTGAACGGCTGATAGCCGATTTTTCCAGAAATGCAAGGCCTTCTGACTCCATTTCGGACAGCATCGCATTGAGTTTGTCCCAATCCATTTCGTCAATCGGGCAAACCAAACTGCGGATTTGCTCGCTGGCTACGGGCGACACCAAAAAGCCTAGCGCCGACACCACACCCGCGCCTACGGGAATAATCAACTGCGGGGCGTTGAGCAGCCGCGCCACCTGAAAGGCATGAACGGGACCTGCTCCGCCAAAAGCAAGCATAGAATAGCCACGCGGGTCGCGTCCTTTTTCCAGAATATGCACGCGGGCGGCGTTTGCCATGTTCTCATTCACGATGCGATGCACGCCCATTGCCGCCTCTTCTATGCTGATTCCCAAAGGTTTGGCAATATACGTATCAATGGCTTTTCGGGCGGCGGCAATATCTAAGCGCATCATTCCGCCCAGAAAATAATCGGGGTTGAGATAGCCCAGCACAAGGTCGCAGTCTGTAACAGTGGGCTTTTCGCCGCCGCGTCCGTAGCAAGCCGGGCCGGGTTCGGAAGCGGCGCTTTCCGGTCCAACTTTGAGCAACCCAAGACTATCTATGTAGGCAATGCTGCCTCCACCTGCTCCAATTTCAATCATGTCAATCACAGGGATGCGCACGGGCAAGCCGCTGCCTTTTTTGAAACGGCGCACGCGGGCAGCCTCAAACTGATTAGTAATTTCAGGTTCGTTGTGGTTGATGAGCGATGCCTTGGCAGTCGTTCCACCCATATCAAAAGCCAGTAAATCAGGCTTATCTATGAGTTTACCATAGAAAACACCTGCCATCGTACCACCGGCAGGGCCTGACTCCAGCAACTGAATCGGCGTATGCCGTGCCCCTTCAATCGTAGTCAGCCGTCCGCTGGAAATCATAATATGAATCACGCCGCCAAAGCCCAAGTCGCGCAGTCGCTTTTCTAAATGCCCAAGGTACTGGTCGGTAATCGGCTGCACGTAGGCATTCATTGCCGTTGCCGAACTGCGCTCATACTCGCGGATTTCGGGCATGACCTCGCAGGAAAGGCTTACGTAAACCTCTGGGTGATGCTTGCGGATATATTCGCCGACGGCTTTCTCATGGGTAGGATTGGCAAAGGAATGTAAGAAACAAACGCCGATAGATTTTACGCCGGCGGCTACCAACGCATCAACCACAGCGGCAATTTCTTCTTGGGAGATAGGGGTGATGACTTCGCCCTTGTAATTCACCCGTTCGGTGATGCCCTTGCGTAGGTTGCGCGGCACAAGTGGCTCAGGCACAGATAAATTGATGTCGTAGATGTCGTAGCGCAGTTCGCGCCCGATTTCCAGTACATCCTCAAAGCCCTTGGTGGTAATGAAGCCCGTCGGCGAACCGCGCCGCTCAATCACAGCATTGGTTACAAGCGTAGTGCCGTGTACAATGCTGCTGAGCCTGCTCGCTTCCACCCCCACGCGCGCCAGCAATTCGGTCGTACCTTTGATGATGCCGTTGGAGGGGTCGTCGTAGGTGGTCAGCGTTTTGCCGAAGTGCAATTCGCCCGTTACCTCATTAAGTAACACAAGGTCAGTAAAAGTACCGCCGATGTCTATGCCGAGTTTCATTGATTTTATTAGATTTTTAATGATATTCTTCACCACCGCTGACGTTCATTGCCTCACCTGTGATATAAGCTGCCATATCGGATGCTAAAAACAGACAGGCTTTGGCAATATCTTCTACAAATCCGGTGCGACCCAGCGGGTTGCGGTCGCGAATGCCTTGCAAGTAGGTTTCGTAGTCTAAGCCGAATTTTTCGCTAAAAAACTTGTTTTGCCAATGCCCCAAACCGGTAGTGATGTGATTAGGGCAAACGGCGTTGACGCGGATACCAAATTTGCCCAATTCAACGGCGTTGGAGCGCGTCAGCCCGACAAGTCCATGTTTGGAAGCCGTGTAAGCGGCCGCGTAAGGGAAACCGGACTTTGCCGCCTGACTGGCAATATTGATGATGTTGCCTCCCCTACCCTGAGCAATCATTCGGATGGCGGCTTGCTGGCTGCAAAGGAATGCACCTTTCAGGTTTACATCCAGCACGGCATCCCAACTGGACTCTTTAAATTCAGTAAAAGGCTCCATCAGATAGCCTACACCTGCATTGTTGATTAATACATCTATGCTGCCAAAATTTTCTACTGCTTTATCTATCAGATTCTTGCAATCGTCAGCAATGCGAACATCGCAAGGCACGGCAATAGCTTTGCCTCCGCGAGCAATACACTCTGCCATAATGTCATTCATTTCATCGGTTGCGCCGATGTGCTCTGCGCTAAACTCGCTGCCTTTGGGTTGCCCCAAATCAGAAATCACAATATTGCAGCCGATTTCGGCAAAAGCATAAGCGATTGCCTCACCAATACCTTTGCGCCTGCCGGAACCGGTAATAACTACCGTTTTACCTGCTAAGTCAATCATTTTCATGCAGTTGTATTTTTGAATTTTTTTACAAAAAAAATCGTCGTCAATTTGATAACTACTCGCGCGCTTCTTCCTGATTTTACCAACATAGCGGCAACCGCTAAATCTCTTCTGTAATAATAAATATCGGATTGTCTGCTAATTGCTGAAATTTGGCAGGAATTTCCGACATTTTAGGCTCTGCACTCATATCTGCTACCAGACTGTCTACCGAATCAAAGTGTATCACCTCAAAGTACTTGTAAGGTGGCGCAGCATCAGACCCAAAGAGTCCTGCTGCCTTGTACACCTTGAAATCAGCAACGGATTTCAAGCTTTTAACAGTTGGTATGTCCAATTCTTTAGCAAAAGCCTCATATTCGGCTTCCGATATACCGGGCTTGAGGTTGAAAAGTACAATTAATGTTTTCATTTTCGTATTTTTTTAGAGTGTTTTTTAACTGCAAAGGACGTTGAGACTATTTTTAACCGCAGAGGACACAGAAGTTTTCATGCAGGGCGCTGAGGTTTACTAACGCCGTTGTTTGTGTCCCTACAAACAACACAACTATTTATTTTCCCGCGCCTGCAAAAGCCTTAGCAGCTCCGCCGAGCATTGCTCCCGTGTAGTTCATAATAATTTTTGTACCTTTGGCAATCAGCGACTTAGCCTGATCTGCGTTACCTGCCGTTGTCCCAATAATGAGGTTATGCGACAGTACAATTTCAAAAATGCGGTCAATTGTTTGCTGCACTTCGGGGTGCGCGGGGCCGTCGTAGAAGCCCATGCTCATCGCCAAATCACGCGGGCCAATGATGAAACCGTCCACGCCGGGTATTTTGCACAAACTATTCAGATTTTCAACAGCTTTTATGTCTTCCACCTGCGGCAAGACAAGCGTTTGCTCGTTAGCAAAGCGCACATAGTCAGCCTGTGACATTGCACCCAAGCCGAAGTCCCACGAACGCACAGGGCCTAAACCGCGCTCGCCCAAAGGCGGATATTTCATGGCTTTGACAAGGGCTTCCACCTGCTCTACGGTATTCACGCCGGGCATCATTACGCCCATCACGCCTGCGTCTATATATTGCAAGATGAGTTTGGCATCGGTGCTGCGGATGCGCGCCAGCGGGGTAATGCCTGTAGCTTCACAGGCGCGGATAATGTCCAGCGTTTGCGCTACGGTGATAGCGCCGTGTTCGCAATCTATCATATAGTAGTCCAAACCCGCATGTGCACAGACTTCGGCTACCATCGGGTCTGCAAAGTTGGAGATAACCCCCAATGCAGCCTGCCCTTGTTGTATTTTGGTTTTTACAGCGTTTGGTTTCATGCTAAGATTTTGTATGGCGATTTAGTTATGTCTGATGCTGATATTCATTCCAATGCTGTTATTTGCATCGCTATGCTATCAAACCTGACGGGTTTGCAAACCCCGTCAGGTTTAACCGTATAAAAAATCATCAGCGCAGCAGATGCGCAGTTCCGTCGGCGATTTTTTGTTTGACAAATTCTACCAATCCGCCGGCTTCGGCTACTTCCAGCACGAAAGGGGCAAGGGGTGCAGTATCGCGCACCTCGCCTGTTCGCAGGTTTTTGACCGTGTTGGTGTCCATGTTAAACTCCAACTCGTCGCCTGTTTGACAACTTGCAACTAAGTCTTTTACAGTAATAAAAGGCAACCCGTAGTTGGTGGCATTGCGGAATTGCAGACGCGAAAAGGAATCTGCAAAAACAGCCTTAATACCTGCTCCCATCAGTCCTGTAACGACGTGTTCGATACTTTTGCCGCCTCCTGCAAAGTTGTGCCCTGCTACGATGAAGGTATAGCCCGCGTCTTTGAAACCATTTTCTTTGTCAAATTCGGGAGCAACACCGCTCATAATGAATTTGCTGTTCAGTGCTTTGTCTATTGGATCAGTCCAAAATTTCTGTACTACAATGTCATAGGACATTACATAGCCTGAAGCTACCCAACACTTACCGCGAATAATTTTTTCTGACATAGTTTTTTCATTTTACAATTTCAAAATTTCTTTCGGCGATGAGTAAATTACCGCCCCATAATTCCATTGCGTACTTACCTGCCGCAGCGCTGTTAGGTTCTATCAATTGGCGATAGGCCCACCAGTCGGTACCGCCTTTGTTGCTCAGCGCCTGATCTATGCTGCGGACAAGGTTTCCTTCGCTGTCTTTTACTTTCCATGTAAGTACAATCTTGCGCTGGTTGATCTTGGGCCAAAATACGTATCCATACACCGGCGAACTGCTTTTAAAAACAGAAGTCCGATCGGCGGGCTTATCATCTTTCATGCCTGTAGTCATCACTACGTCTGCATCGCCAATGTCAATATCGAAAGATCGCTGATTGACTAAATCACCATTAACCAATAGTTTGACTGTCCATTTACCTGTTTTAATTGAACGATAATCAATCATCATGGGGCTGTACACATTGTAAAGCGCAGCATTCGGCTTCATATCGAGGCTGTTGGAGTAAGCCGGTTTACCATCGGGATCGTAATACTCCCAAACTACTTTAAAGTTTTGCCCCGGGGTTATGTCGCGAAATACTACATGACAAATGGCCATCGTATCGGTAAGCGCCTTGAAACCGGAGAGACTTTGGACAGGCTTGTAGTTACTATCTACCTGTTTGGTAAAAGTAATTTGGGTTTTATAGATGCCTTTGGCAAATATGAACTTGCGCTCTGCTACGGGCTTATTGAAGATTTTTAAAACAGCTTTCCACTCTCCCAAAGGCATTGTTGGCGCAAAACTAAACAACTGGTAGGCTACCGAGCCATTCTGATTATTGGCGTAAATTATTTTATCTGCAATAACCGGAGCGCCGCCATCAGGCGGCAGCAGCTCCCACTCCACCGCCTCGCCATAGTTACCTTTGATGAGCGCATGTGCAAAAAATGCCCCCTGTGTGGTTGTGATAGTATCTACAGCATCCAGCGGCATATAGCTCGTACCATCCAAAGAGGTAGCAATAGCGGTTTCTACCGTACCACTGAATGTACGCGGACGGAGCATCCAGACGCAAACCAGTACTACACCTGCCATAATCACGGCGAGATATATGATCTGCTTTCTTCGGGCAGCCTTCCTCGCGGCAAGCGCCTCTGCTGCCTCCCGATCCGCTACTATCTGATGGTAGGCCTCCTGCAGTTTGTCTTCCGGAATACCCATCTCAACGGCTATCTTTTTAAGCGCATCGTAGTCGTACTCATGCGTATCGGCATGAATATACTCCTTGTTGGCAAGATAATAAGCCCTTTCAATCAGTTTGTTAAGATCTTTATCAGCAATTTTTCGCATAGGTTGAGCCATAGCAATCAGCGTTTGAGGCTGTCCAAGAAGGATGTATGTAGCACGGACTTCGATCTATAGCTATTTGATTAACAAATCACAGATAAAGTCTGTGTTACTTTTTTGGACAGCCACACAAAAACAGGGCGCAGTTTTACTGTAATTCATCAGATCATCATTACTATAGCATACGCGGGTCGGTAATAGTACCGTTAAGCGCCGAAGCTGCCACTACTGCCGGCGAAGTCAGGTAAATTTGTGCGTTTTTGCTACCCATTCGCCCTTTCATGTTGCGATTGCCTGCGCTAAGTATAATATCGCCGTCGCCCGCTACTCCTGTGTGAATGCCCGCGCAGGAGGCACAACTTGGCGTATCAACTGCTACGCCTGCTTCTACAAGATCGGTGATATAGCCTGCCCGCAGCGCGTCCAAATAAACCTGTTGACTGGCTGGCACGAGGATAAAATTGACATCAGGATGCACCTGCTTACCTTTGAGGATTTGGGACAGCACCGCAATATCTTCCAAGCGCCCGTTTGTGCAAGTACCAACAAAGGCTTTGTTAAATTTCCTGCCAATTACCTTTTCTATGGGGACAACATCATCCAACTTGTCGGGTAAAGCAACTGTAGGCCCGATATTGGTTACATCTATCTCATAAACCGCATCATAATGTGCATCCTCATCGCTCTTAATCATTTCCCATGCGCCTTTTTGCACGGGACGCAGGTAATCAATCGTTTTTTGATCGGGTGCAACGATGCCGTTTTTTGCCCCTAAGTCCACAGTCATGTTGCACAGCGTCATGCGGCCTGCAATGTCCAGCGCCTCAATTGCAGGGCCTGCGTACTCCAGCGCTTTGTAGATCAAGTGCCCGTTCCAGTGCATCATCCCCATGATGTGCAAACTCAGATCTTTTGCCATTACATAGGGCTGCCACTTGCCTGTGATGTAAAACTTAACAGACTCGGGTACGCGGAACCAACTTTTACCTATTGCCATTGCTACAGCCGCATCAGTTACGGATACTGCATTGCCAACTGCCCCCATAGCACCATAAGTATTGGCATGGCTATCAGTCCCAATGCTGATTTTACCGGGTAGCACATGTCCATTTTCTATCATTACCTGATGGGCAATGCCTTGCCTGCCTAAATCGTAGAAATATTTGATATGATGCTCTTTTACGACTTGTCTCCACTCGTTGAGCATGGTTGCAAAAGCAGGAGTAGGCGGAGGCACCAGATGGTCAGAAACGCAGATAACACGCTCGCGGTCAAATACTTCTGTCTTTCCTAACTCGTGCAGGGTTTTGAATGTGGACTTTCCCAGATAATCCATCGTCATTACTGAGAATATATCTGTCCATACCAATTCCCCCGGCTTTACTCTGTCGCGGCCGCTGTTGTAGGCCATGATTTTTTCAGTAATTGTCATTCCTGCCATCGTGCAGTAGGGATTTAGTTTTTAGTTTTCATATTTACTTTGTTGCTGTGTCAAATAAGTAATAAAGCAAGCCTAAACACGTCACGCCCTTCAGAATATGCGCAGTTACTTATTGCTTATCAATTGCTTACGTACATACTGAAGGGCGAGATGATTGCTTACTATTTGCTCAAATTAGGCGCTAACAGTAGCTTCGCGTACCTCACTGGGAATGTTATACTGTCTAATCGCGTCATAGTCAGTTTGTTCCTGTGTAGAGACTTGACGCTCTTCTATCATCGTCAGCCCTTCGAATCGTCCGCTGTGACTCCATTGCCACACGCGCATCCGATGACCGGGGCCAATCATATTGATCATTTCGTAGAGTTTGCTGCCCGGATCGTCTTTATATACCCATTCAAGAAGAATAGAATCTTCACTTTCCCAAGAAGTGCCAAAGATACGATCGTTATCAAAAGTCATCACACCTGCCTCGTTGAAATAGCTCTGGTTAAAATTATGACGTTCGTAGCGCCCATTATCCCAGAAGTATTCATTGAGTTGCTCCCAGCAGTTGCCGTTGAGTCGCAGCGTCAGGCGGCTTTTGTGACGATCCAGAATTTTTCCATCGGGTGCCAAACGGGTATAAGTACCTTCCCATACCCCTGTGTGTAGCGGAAATAGTTTCAGGTTCATATCATTCAATGTTTAAATGAGACAACTATTTTGTGTTCACTTCAAATGTAATAAAATAGTTAATGAGATTAACTATTTTCCACCAAAAAATTTCGCTCGCCGCAGGCTCTATATTATAGGCTACGTCCGATCAGGTTATCGCAAAAAATAGCGGTTGCAATACCGGCGTTAAGCGATTCTGCCCCACCGATGCGCGGAATAGTCAGTGCGTGGCTGATCAGCGGTAGCAACGCTTCGGCAATGCCTTGCGACTCATTGCCGATCAAAATAGCTCCTTTTTCCTTTACCTCAAAGCGGTGGATGTCGCTGCCATTGAGCAGCGCTCCATATACAGGCTTTGTGTATTGCTGAAAAAAGTCCTCTAAATCAGTGTAATAGGGCTGCACTCGCAAAAATGATCCCATAGAAGCGGCAATGACCTTGGGGTTGTACCACTCGGCGGTAGTGCGCGAGCAAACAATATGGCTGATGCCGTACCAGTCGGCAATGCGGATAATTGTACCCAGATTGCCCGGATCGCGAATATCGGAGAGTGCCAGCAACCACTCGTTGCTAAGTGCAGGTAACGCACGCTGAGGGATTTGTACAACTGCCAGTGCGGCGTTGTTGCTTTGAATCGTGCCTGCCTGCTCAAGTTCATCGGGCGTAACCGACTCTAATAAAAAATCTTGCCCTTTCTGTGTGATAAAATCTGCGATAAATGCCTCTGTAGCAAATACCGCTTCGATCTGAAAGCCGCTTTTAGCTCCTTCGGCTATCAACTCGGCAACGCTCTTCGCACCTTCAACGAGGAATAGTTGTTCTTCCTGTCTGTATTTTTTTTGGTGTAGCGAGCGGCACAACTTTAACCATTTCTTAGAAATTGCCATCGTGCAAAAATGCCGGACTTGCACGAAATTTCCTCCCTTTGTTCGCACAAGGCTGTCCAAAAAGTAACACGGACTTTAGTCTGTGATCGTTGAAATACTTGATAATCAGACGGCTACAGACTGAAGTCTGTGCTACATTGAGCCTTTCTGG
Source organism: Rhodoflexus sp. (assembly GCF_053489755.1). Classification (NCBI taxonomy): domain Bacteria; kingdom Pseudomonadati; phylum Bacteroidota; class Cytophagia; order Cytophagales; family Thermoflexibacteraceae; genus Rhodoflexus; species Rhodoflexus sp. The sequence goes on along the minus strand of NZ_JBRCHD010000008.1, from coordinate 21,360 downwards.
ACAGCCTCAGAAAAATAAAGCAATGCACAAGATCAGCGGTTTCATATGTGATAAAGTTTAAGTTGGACGATTGATGTACTACAGATGTACGACAACAGTAAGAGGTTGCAATCCCTACGCAAAAACTTTGTGTTACTATGTTGTCGCTGCTCCGTAATTATTGCTTGTCGGGCTGCACTAGTAGTGGCACTTTGCCGTCTGTGATAATAATTTTGGTATTGGGCGAAGCGGACAGCGCCTTGAATGCCTCAACAGTTTTAAAATTGATTATCAGCGGATTAAGTCCTTCGCTAATGATTTTTTGTGCATCGCGTTCGCCTTCAGCTTCTATCTTTTTGCGCTGCGCCTCCAACTGTTCGCGCTCCAATACAAACCTCATGCGTTGTGCGTCCTGTTCTGCCTGCAACTTCTCCTCAATAGCTCTGGAAAGCCCCTGCGGCAGGCGAATACTTTTCATCAGCACCGCTTCAATGACAAATCCACGCTCGTTGAGTTCGTCCATCATGCGCTGTTTGATGGCTTTTTCTATCTGATCGCGCTCGCCGGAGTGCATGTCCTTGGCAAAGTAGCGCGAGGTTACATCAGCCGCCGCCGAACGAAATACAGGCAGAATCAGCGCATCGGCATAATCTATACCTACTTGTTGCAGGATTTCGGGGGCTTTGGCAGGCACGATGCGGTACAAAATAGAAATCTCTGAGGCAATCGTCAAGTCATGCAAAATGCCTGTACTGATATACTACGTAATAGGCATTCGGCAGGTTAATGATAGCATCATTTTAATTGATAATGATGAAAATTCTTACATTGTTCGTATGAGTATCGCTGTGCAGCATAACTTTACAGTGTATTTTTCAACACTTACTTAACTATATCAACCCAATGAAAATCAAATTAATAGCATGGGCGCTGCTCATGACCTTCGCCTCTATTGTTTCCTATGCACAAGAAGAACCTGCAACATTGTTTGGCGACAACTTGGGGAAGAAAATCGGCGTTATGGTAGCTCCGGGAGTCGGTTATACCCGCATGGACAAAGCCGATGTATTACTCTTCAATATCCGCGGCGGTCTGGTATTTGCCGATAAGTTTACGATTGGTGGCTATTATAGCGCCTCTGTCAATGAATTCGTACCCGCAAGCGAAACAACGCCCGGTATTTACATGGATTATCGCGTAGGCGGTTTGTTAATGGAATATACTGTTTTATCAAAGAAAATTTTTCATTTGACTTTCCCGCTGCAAATTGGCGGTGGTGAAGTAGAAATGGATAGCGAACAGGGTTCAGCAAACTTCGGCGAAGCTAATTTCTTCAAAATAGAACCGGGCGCACTTTTGGAAATTAACCTCCATAAATATATACGCCTAAATACAGGGATCTCCTATCGGCACATTGGCAGTGTTAGCTACCGCAACCTGACCGCACAGGATTTGAGCGGCATACAAGTACAGGCAAGCATTAAAATCGGAATGTTTCGCAATTAATTAGCGCAAACAACCCATTAAGCCTCGAAAATAACTATTGTAATTTCAACTTCCCGTCGCGTACCGTTCCATAAACCCGACCTGTAAAAGTATGCCCCATAAACGGTGAATTATCTGATAATGAACGATTAATACTTTTGGCAAACGTCCATTTTTCCGAAGGATTAAAAATGGTCAAATGCGCGGGAGCATCGGGCTGTATGACCACCGGCGGCAAGCCCAATATCCGGCGCGGATTTGTCGCCAGCAATTTTACTAAGCGCTCAGCTGTAAGTTTACCGAAAGTATTAGCAACTGCAAAACTTGTTTGTAAATTAATCATACCAAAGTCTGCCAAATCAAACTCCAACTCTTTGGCTTCGGTATCCAACGGCAAATGATTGGAAACGAGCGCGTCTATCGTCCCGTCTGCCAGCCCTTCCAAAAGTGCCGTGCGATCTGCAATGGTGCGCAGCGGAGGCATTACTTTCAGGTTTGTATCAAAACTGCTCAAGTCCTCATCCGTAAACGCCAGGTGATAGCTTGCCACATCGGCAGTAACAGCAAAACCCTCTGCCTTGGCGCGGCGAATTAACTCCACACCCACAGCTGAACTGATACAGGAAAAGTGCAATTTTCCACCTGTGTAAGAAAGCAGTTGCAAATGTTGCCTAATACCCATTTCTTCGGCAAGTGTGGGAATACCTTTCATGCCGAGCAGCGTACTCTGGATGCCTTCGTGCATCTGCCCGTACTCCGCAAGGCTTTTTTCATTAGGCACGTTGATAAAAAGCCCGTCAAACTGTTTCAGGTAGAGTAAAATCTTGACTATCAGACTTGTTTTGTAGGTTATATTTGTTCCGTCGGAAAAAGCAACCGCTCCGGCGTGATGCAAATCCAGCAGTTCGCTCATCTCTTCGCCTTTGGCATCGGCAGAAGCCGCAGCAATGGCATGGAAAGCTACAGGCAATTCATTGCGAAAATTTTTAACAGCCGCTACCGCATCAGCAGTTTGCATCACGGGCAAAGTATTAGGCAGCAATGCCACGTCGGTAAAGCCGCCTGCTGCCGCTACTGCTGAAATGCTTTGCAGTGTTTCGCGGTGTTCGTAGCCGGGCTGTCCGCTCAGGCTACGCATATCTACCCAACCCGGGGAAAGCATCAGCCCGTCGGCATCGATACTTTCAACATCGCTTGCCTCCGCTGCTGTGCTACCGATAGCGGCAATGCGCCCTTCGACAATCAGAAGGTTGGTTTTTTGGCGATGAAGAGCCGAGTTCTCATCAATTATTGTAATATTGTTGAGCAAAAAATTTTTCATAGAAAAGCAAGCGACAAGTCGCGCAAAAATACATAAAACCACATGACATTTCAGCAAATTGAAGAAGCAGCCGGCTATATCCGCAGCATTACCGACGCACCCTGTACAACGGGCATCATCAGCGGCACAGGGCTAAGCGGGCTGGCGCAAGCAATGGACATCACACATAGCATCAGCTATACGCAAATCCCTCATTTTCCGCTTTCTACGGTTGAAGGGCATCCGGGCAGGCTGCTATTCGGTAGTATTGCTGGGCATCCTGTGGTGATGATGCAGGGACGACTGCACTACTACGAAGGCTACGATATGCAGCAGGTTGTATCTCCTGTTCGCGTGATGAAGTTGCTGGGAATCAAACAGTTGTTTGTATCCAATGCAGCAGGCGGTCTGCACCCCGACTTTGCCCTGAGCGACTTGATGCTCATCTGCGACCACATCAATTTGCAGCCCGAAAATCCGCTGCGAGGTAGCAATATCGCTCAATTAGGCGACCGCTTCCCCGATATGAGCGAGGCTTACGATCCGCAACTGATTGCACTTGCCGAAAAAGTTGCCAACAACGAAAGAATTAAATTGCACAAAGGCGTTTATGTAAGTGTCCCCGGTCCTAACCTAGAAACTCCTGCCGAATACCGCATGTTGCGGACTATGGGTGCAGATGCGGTCGGAATGTCCACCGTTCCCGAAGTAATTGCAGCGCGGCACATGCACCTGCCCGTTTTTGCTATTTCGGTCATTACAGACCTTTGCAGTCTGGGAAAAATACAAAAAATCACTTTGGAAGACGTATTGGCTGCCGCGCGTAATGCCGAGCCGCAGTTGGAGCGACTGATTGTCGGAATGTTGCAGGAGATAAGTTAGTCCATCATTCCTTCGTCTGCAAAGCTAAAATAGCCGCTGTCGGTGTAAATCAGGTGGTCAAACACTGTTATTTCCAGCACGTAACCGGCAGCGACTAATTTCTTTGTCAAGTCAATATCTGCCTGACTTGGCCTGAGGTTGCCCGAAGGATGGTTATGCACCAGAATCAGTCCGCTGGCGCTGTGCTCTAATGCTGACTTGAATATGATTTTAGGATCAACCACAGTACCTGCTACTCCACCGGTACTGATATTCACTTTTTGCAGAATCTCATTAGATCTGCTCAAAAGGATCACCCAAAACTCTTCGTGTTGAATATCAGCCAGATGCGGGCGAATAGCTTCATAGGAATCCTGCGAGGAGCGAATGCGGATACGCTTAGGCGCTTCGGTTTCTTTGCGCCGCCTGCCCAGCTCAAGTGCCGCAGCAATGGTAACGGCTTTAGCCTCGCCGATTCCCTTGAATTTTTGCAAGTCTTTGATTGAAAATCGCGCGAGGTTGTACAGGCTGTGATCAGCGGTCGCCAGTATTTGTTTGGCAAGATCTACGGCAGAAAGCGAAGCAGTACCTGTTCCGAGTAAAATTGCGATTAGTTCTGCATCGGAAAGAGCTGCCCTGCCTTTTTGGAGGAGTTTCTCGCGCGGTCGGTCGTCCTCCGCCCAATGCTTGATCGGAGTAAAATCGCTGCTCATGGCTGTTCCGATTCCTTATGCTCTTTATGATTAAGTTCGACCACCCCACCCGACATGAGGAAACGCATCGTTTCTGCACCCTGTGTCGGCAATGGTTGAATATTTTTACGTGGCACTAAGTATAAATTACCTGAAATATTGTAGGAGTGAGGCAGAAAAACAGCCACCAGATCATTAATTCCAATATGGCTCAAATCCTGCTGGGTAATGAAACCAACACGAAATACTTCATTTTCGGCATTTAGCTTGACTAACACAGGATTGGTAAATTTTTGCTGCTCGCCTACAATTCCTGAAACCAACTCTTTGAAGGAGCTGTAAAGCAAACCGATTACCGGAAGATTAGACAAGGTTTGCTCAAACCAATTTACTACGGGCCGTAGTAATTTGAGCTTTGTTGTCAAAAAACCAAGTAAAGAGATCCCAAAAATAATGACAAAAAAACCCAAGCCCCGAATATCTAAGGGCAGCAAGCCGTCTAACCAATTAAAAATAAAAACAAGTGTAGCTACTGTTAGTACGATTGGAACAACTAACAGCAGCCCACGAAAAAAATATTTGACCAGGCTGTTCAACGGCTGATCGCAAGAATTTCAAATTCCATCTTACCGCGCGGCGTAGTAATTTCTGCCAATTCGCCTTCTTTTTTACCAAGTAAACCTTGTCCAATTGGCGACTTAACCGATATTTTACCCAATTTCAGATCTGCTTCTTCTTCTGCGACAAGCATGTACTCTACCTGCTGCCCGTTTGCCTTATTCTTGATTTTTACTTTGGAGAGGATCGAGACTTTAGACGTATCAATCATAGATTCATCTACGACGCGAGCCTGGGAAAGCAGTTCTTCCAGTTTGGAAATTTTCAACTCCAACAGTCCTTGGGCATCTTTGGCTGCATCGTACTCGGCATTTTCACTCAAGTCGCCTTTATCTCGTGCCTCTGCAATCTGACGGGCGATCTCGGCGCGTCCTTTCGTGCGCAATTCGTGCAATTCATCCTTCAGCTTTTGTAAGCCCTCAGCAGTGTAATACGTTGGCATGTCTTTACTCAATTAGGTTGTCAAACTCATTACCGGAGAAAAAAATAATAACGGCTACCCCGAGGAAAACCGTTATTATCTTTACTCATTCGTGCAAAACTACAAATTATTACCGAAATTTGCAACATGAAAAAAGTGGCTTTTTACACGCTGGGGTGCAAGTTGAACTACTCGGAGACATCTACAATCGCGCGGTTATTCGAACAACGCGGCTATACCAAAGTAGATTTTACCGATTCGCCTGATATATTTATTATCAACACTTGCTCTGTAACTGAAAATGCCGATAAAAAATGTCGGAAAATAGTTAAGGAAGCCCGTAAAATATCTCCTGAAGGCTACATAGCTATTATCGGTTGCTATGCGCAGTTGAAGCCACAGGAAATTGCTGAAATACCCGGCGTAGATGCGGTACTTGGCGCTGCCGAAAAGTTCCGCCTCATAGACCTGCTCGATGGTTTTGTGCGTCCGGAAACGCCGCAGGTTTTTGCAGGAGAAGTCAATCGCGCTAATGAGCATTTTAACGCTGCCTACTCATATGGCGACCGAACCCGCACTTTCCTCAAAATACAGGACGGCTGCGATTACAGTTGCTCTTTTTGCACCATTCCGCTGGCACGCGGAGCAAGCCGCAGCGATACGCCCGAAAATATCTTAACAAAAGCGCGCGAAATAGCTGCTTTAGGAGAGGTACGCGAAATTGTACTGACAGGCGTTAATACAGGCGACTACGGACTGATCAACGGCAAGCGGCAGCATCGCTTCATTGATCTGATTCAACAATTAGACACAATAGAAGGTATTGATCGCTTCCGCATTTCGTCTATTGAACCCAATCTGCTCACCGACGAAATCATCGCATTTGTAGCACAGTCTAAAAAATTTGTGCCTCATTTTCATATTCCGCTGCAATCGGGCAGCAATAAGATACTGGGGTTGATGCGCCGTCGCTATCGCCGCGAACTGTATGCCGATCGCGTGGCAAAAATTAAGGCACTAATGCCCAACTGTTGTATTGGTGTGGATGTGATTGTAGGCTTCCCCAATGAAACAAATGAGGATTTTCTTGACACCTACCAATTCCTCAACGAACTGGATATTTCTTACCTGCATGTGTTCACCTATTCGGAGCGCGTAAATACACCGGCAGCTACCATGCAAGGACGCGTACCGGAGAAAGTGCGCGCCGAACGCTCGCGGATGCTGCATATCCTATCAGACAAGAAACGCCGTCATTTCTATAACCAAAATATTGGTAAACAGGCAGTTGTATTGTTTGAAAACGATGTAGAAGAAGGCATGATGCATGGTTTTACAGAAAACTATATACGCGTAGCGGCCAAATATGACCCGCTGCTGATCGGCGAATTGAAAACTGTGCAAATGACGCATATCAATGCGAATGGTTATGTGGAAGTAACTGAGCCTGAATTAGTTTACGAAACACACTAGTATAGTCCATCATTTACCTTGCTGCCAGCCCGTGAAATAATCGAGAAAAGGCATATTTCCGTTGGCAGGTGCGTTTAGTCAATAACGAAAAGCGCATAAGCAAGTGCATGTAGAGCGGCGGTATCGGCACGACCTTTTGCAATTCCTCTCAAGTCCAATTTTATGCCTTTGCAGGTGAGTTTTACCACTCAATTGCCGGGCAGTAATCGCTCATCAGGATCGGATTGAGCAGCGAGAAGGCTTCACTCACTACAATTGCATAGCTATCTGATACTGAAATGAAGGTAGTATCCTAAAAAGTGTTCGCGTTTTTTCCACATTCAAAAGTAAATTTTTAAGTAGCATCAGACATATTTTTTAACCAACGGCAACAAATCAGCGGCAATACAAGCATTTGTGTCATTCCGGTTCATTGCCTTAAAAAATCCTTGATTAGCTGCCCCAGCAAATGAATATCATCCGCCGTATGCGCTGCATTGACAACGACGCGGGTAACTACCGGCCCATCAATTTTCGGATAAGGAAAGGCTGAAATCAGCACTCCCCTATCAAGCAAAAACTCATACAAACCCGAGGTTTCGGTGTAGAAAACAGGATAGTGAGCGGCATATCTGAAAATCCCTAAAGGCGTGAGTTGTTCGGCGGCTAATCGCACATTTTCGGCTAATTGTTTGCGCTGTGCCTCCCAGATTGGCTGTGCATGGAGCATTGCATACGCATAGGCAGGCGCGCAAGGTGAGGCTCCTGCAAAAAACGCATTGTGCGACAGCAATCGTCCATGATGTGCATTAGTCAGGATCAGTCCTGCAGCAAGCCCGCAAGCCTTTGCTAATGAGGCAATTACAAGCAGCTGTATTTGTGGAAACTGCTGTAAGGTCGGGAAAATTCCTCTGCCGCCTTCCCCTGTAATGCCGATACCGTGCGAGTCGTCCACGACAAGCGTAACCTGTGCTTCGGCGGGCAAGGCAGCCAGAGGCGAAAAGTCGTATAATTCGGCTTTTACCGAATCTAAAGCATTGCAAACCAGCAAGTAAGGACGTGCAGGATGCAGCCTGACGGCAGTAATCGCATCCTCCAACCAGCATTGGAAGGAAGCATCTTCGTGGGTTTCAAAGCCCGACCAGAGCGCTTGGTGCGTGCCGGGTGCATATGCAACCACAGTTTCAGGGTGTTTAAGCACCTGCTGCCGCAACCACCACGCGGTCAGTTGCCCGGCCAAAAAACCCGATGACAGCAGAATCGCCCGTTCTGCACCTGTATGCTGCTGCCAAAACTGCTCAGCTGCCTCATAGACCGAAAGCCGCAGGTTGGCAGTTCGCGAGCCTCCAAAATTATTGCCATGTCGCCGCATCCCCTCTACAAGCAGTTGCCTAAAGCCCTCATGCGAAGGTAGTGCCAGGTAAGAAGTGCCGCTGAAATAAAGCATTTCGCCGCGCTCGGTATGTAAAATTCGCCCGATAGGATCGTTGGTGTGTAAAATCATCTCGCAAAATACAGAGAATTCGGGCAGTGTCTCAAAACCACTGCGAACAAATTACCAAACTAACGTGTTTATGTTTAGAACTGATTTAAATAAGCGTTAATTTTGCAACCTATCCATTCTGCTCCGCAAGGAAAAACTATGCTTGACACCACATCCATTCGACAAGATTTTCCCATTCTTCAACAAGAAGTCAATGGAAGGCCACTCATATACTTCGATAATGCAGCTACATCTCAAAAACCGCGTCAGGTAATTGAAGCATTGACGCATTATTACGCAGCAATCAATGCCAACGTACACAGAGGCATTCACTTTTTGGCTGAAAAAGCTACTGAAGCCTTCGAAGATACGCGCGAAAGTGTTGCAAAAATGATCAATGCTCCGTCAAAAGAGCAAATTATCTTTACTAGAGGTACAACTGAATCTATTAATCTGGTAGCTGCCAGCTATGGACGGACATTTATTGGCGAAGGCGATGAAATTATTGTCAGTACATTAGAACATCATTCTAACATCGTGCCTTGGCAAATGCTTTGTGCAGAAAAAAAAGCAATCCTCAAAGTCATTCCCATTAATGACGCGGGTGAGCTACTGATGGACGAATACAAAAAGCTGCTTTCACCGCGCACTAAATTAGTTGCTGTGATGCACGTTTCCAATGCACTTGGTACAGTCAATCCGGTAGCAGAAATCGTCAGGCTGGCACACACACAAGGCGCGAAGGTGCTAATTGACGGCGCACAGGCAGCTCCACACTATCAAATTGACGTTCAAGCACTTGACGTTGATTTTTACGCTTTTTCTGCGCACAAAATGTATGGCCCAACGGGTATGGGTATCTTGTACGGCAAACGCGAGTTACTGGAAGCGATGCCTCCTTACATGGGCGGCGGCGAAATGATCCGAGAAGTCAGTTTTAAGGGAACTACCTATAATGAGATTCCTTACAAATTTGAAGCAGGCACCCCAAACATAGGCGATGCAGTAGCGACAAAGTATGCCATCGCTTATATGCAAGGCATTGGCCAAGAGGCAATTGCAAAACACGAAAACGAATTGCTCAATTATGCTGTCGCTGCTGTTTCCACTATTCCCGGTCTGCGACTGATCGGTACAGCTAAAGAAAAAGCAAGCGTACTCTCGTTCTTAGTCGAAGGCGTACACCCGATGGATCTGGGGATGATGTTAGATGCCAAAGGAATTGCTGTACGTACCGGCAGCCACTGCGCCATGCCCTTGATGGAGCGTTTGGGTATCTCGGGAACTGTTCGCGCCTCTTTTGCTGTTTACAATACCGAAGCTGAAATAGATACTTTTGCCAAAGAATTGCGCCGGGCTGTTGAAACCCTGCGATAGCTGTTGAAAAACTATGACCATTCAGGAAATTCAGGACGAAATTATAGACGAGTTTGCATTACTTGACAACAAAGATGACCGTTACAACTATATTATTGAGCTTGGTAAAAAGTTGCCTCCCTATCCTGAGTCCTTTAAAACTGAAGATTTCCTTATCAAAGGATGCCAGTCTAAGGTATGGATAAAGCCTGAAATACAAGATAATAAACTCGTCTTCTATGGCGATAGCGACTCTACGCTTGTTAAAGGTATTGTCAGCCTGTTGGTACGCGTACTCTCAGGACAGCCTGCCCGGGAAATTGCTGCCGCAGATCTGTATTTCATTGATCGGATCGGGATGAAGCAAATGCTTTCTATGAATCGCTCCAATGGACTGGCGGCAATGGTGAAGCAACTTAAACTATATGCACTTGCCTACACTTCTACAGATACACCTAACTGAATCGGCTATGATGGAACCACTTGACAAACAACAAGAACCTGAAAATAATGTGCCTGCCTCGGTAGAACCTACCAACGTAACACCGATAGATAACCTTCGCGACAAGGTGCTGGAGGCAATCAAAACGGTCTATGACCCGGAAATTCCGGTAAACATTTATGAATTAGGGCTGATTTATGAAGTTACAGTCTATCCGGTCAATAATGTTTTCATTTTAATGACACTTACCTCACCTGCCTGTCCTTCGGCAGAGCAAATCCCGGTGGAGGTGAAGGAAAAAGTGAGCGCTATCCCTGGCGTTAACGAGGTTACAGTAGAACTGACATTTAACCCGCCTTACACGCAGGAAATGATGTCGGAAGTAGCTAAGTTAGAGTTGGGCTTTCTATAATTTCTATAATTTTTCTGTTTTTTTATCTATCAAAATCAGCTTTAAAGCCATGTACCCAAAAGAGCTTACCGACCCAATGAAGCAAGACCTAACAGCGATCGGCTTCGAAGATTTAGACACACCCGAAAAGGTGGACGCTGCAATCAAGCGCGAAGGCGTTACGATACTGGTTGTCAACTCTGTATGCGGTTGTGCAGCAGGTGCTGCGCGCCCGGGCGTAAAACTGGCCATACAGCAATCGCCCATTAAACCGGATCATATGGTTACCGTTTTTGCAGGTGTAGATAAAGAGGCCGTAGCCAAGGCGCGTGAATACATGCTGCCCTACCCTCCGTCTTCGCCCTCTATCGCAATCTTTAAGGATGGCGACTTGATGCACTTCATTGAGCGCCACCACATCGAAGGACGCTCTGCACAAATGATTGCCGAGCATCTGATCGAGGCTTTCCAAGAATTTTGCGAGGTGTAACCATTGCACCTTAAGCACTAAGGGGCTGTCCAAAAAGGCTGAATGTAGCACAGACTTTAATTTGATTATCAAGTGATTAACAAATCACAGATTAAAGTTCGTGTTGCTTCTTGGACAGCCTCTTTTAATAAGTAATACCATTGTGGATTGCCTGATGGGTAATAACTCCAGAGGGGTTTCATATCGGTAGTATTAATTGCCGTGTAACACGCCCTTTGAGCTGCGCATTAGTTACTTGCTGACTATCAATTACTTACACATCCCAAAGTGTATGTTACATTTTGCCGACCTACTTACAAATCTTTCAATACCCCGCTGATGCCGCCGTCAATTTGTATATCTGCACCATTAATAAATCCGGCTTTGTCTGATGCCAGAAAAATAGCTACTTCTGCTACCTCTTCAGGCTGTCCAATGCGCCCTACAGGATGGATAGCATTGAGTTTACGGAAATCGTCGGGATTGGAAAAACTTGCCAGCAGCATAGGCGTTTCTATTGCTGCAGGGCTAATTGAGTTCACTCGGATGCGCCCTGCCAGATCCACCGCAAGTGCTTTAGTCAGCCCTACCAAAGCAGATTTGCTGGTCGCATAAGCCACAAATAAGGGCTTCGTAAGTTGCCGATGAATACTTGCCACATTAATTACCGAGCCTTTCGTATTTTCCATATGCGGTAAGCAATATTGTGTCAGCAAAAAAGGCGCTGTCAGGTTTACATTTAAGGTTGTTTGCCACTGTTCAAGAGTCAGATCGTCGGTCTTGTTGAGCAACTGCTCAGCCGCATTATTAACCAGACACTTAAGGGGATGCTTGTCAATAATTTCATCTAACCGTGCGTATAATGCACTGCGATAATCAACATCCGTGCAGAGGCGGTTCAGATCTATCTGTAAGTACAGATCTGCATTTGCCATCGGCTGACGATCTAAACCAATGGTGAAATAACCCTCTCGCTTGAATAGACGGACAATCTCTGCACCAATTCTTCCCGAAGATCCGGTAACTATTACGCTTTGAAGCATAGAGCAAATCTATATAAAAATTCGTCAAATAGTCATAAAGATTGACAGACAGCTACACACTTAAAATACTGCTACAATGCTGTAACTACCCGCCCCTCTTCGGTGTAAAGCAGCAAGGCGCTAACTTTCCTGCCTGCATACACAGGCATCTGCTCAATCATACGAGCATATCCTCTTATTTGCTCGGCGTGTTTTTGCTGCAACTCAATGCCTGTTTTATAGTCAAGAATAGTGATTTGGTCGCGGTCTATCACCAAGCGGTCGGGGCGCAAGGTCTTGCTGTCGCGGCTGCCCTCTTTTTTGGCGATTAGTTCTTTTTCATTAAAGACTATTCGTCCTTCAACTTTGTCAAATAGCGGCGCAATTTCAGGAATAGTTAGCAACCTTATCATTTTTTCTTGCAAAGTCGCCTTTTCTTGTAAATCAATCAATCCTTCATGGAATAACGCGGCAACAGCCATTGGCACATCCTCCGCATAGCGTACTTTTTCAAAAGCATAATGCAACAGCAGACCCTGCTTGCGCGCATCGTACAAGGCCGGAAGATCAATGCGATTCTCGCCTTGGCCCTTATCGCCGCGCCTCATACGCAGTTTGTCGCGGCTTTCGGCGCTTAAAAAAGTCTTCATCGGATAAGGTTGCATGTCGGGGGCGGCAACTTTTCGCCGTACGGGCGCATCTTCTTCCGCAAAAAGGTAGCGCACAACTGTAGCCTCCGCTAGCTTTCGGGCTTGCATTTGCTCGGCAAAGGTAAGTAACAATGCGCTGATATTGTTGGGTTTGTCGGTAGATTTTTGTGTTTTTCCAATAATATAAACTCTATTTTCAGCTCTTGTCAAAGATACGTATAATATATTGAGCGCATCGGCAAAAATAGCATTTTTTTCTTGCCAATAGCGCTCGGCAAAAGACGTATTTTCTAACTTGCCGCTTAGCTGCACCCAAATCGCAGGCAGTTGGGGCGCGAGTTGTTTATTTGCCCATTTCACCCAAATGTAATCTTTAACGCTTGGCGTGAGTTTCCAGTCGGCATAAGGCACAATCACAATCGGGAATTGAAGCCCCTTAGCACTGTGGATGGTCATTAGGCGGATGGCTTCATCGCCCGAAGGTGGCATGGAAACCGAAATTTTATCGGCTTTTTTATTCCAGTATTCTATAAAATCAACCAAATTATTGTTGTGGTTTTGGCTGAAAGCCAGCAACTCGTCTAATAGCCTTTGCAGGAAAATTTGCTCGGCAGGATCGTCGTTCAACTCAAAAATACGAATGAGTTCCTCGCCAATTTCATAGGGCGAAAGGTATTGCAAAGCCCTGAAAATAAGTCGCTTGCCAAATCTTTCGCGAATAAACTGTAAAAACTCGCTCACACGCGGTTTTTTAGCCTGTTCGGCCACTTCGCGGTGGGTTTGGCCCGAATAATCGCCGTTGATGCCGTCAATTTGCAAGTGCTTGTAAAGAAAATAAAGCGCTTCCGACTTTACAATCGGATTGAGCGGCTGCACCATGATTTGCATAAAGCCAACAATGAAGCGCACCCGCGCTGAGTTGCTAATGAGCAGCGATTCAGGGGAAACGACGCGGTAGCCTGCCTCTACCAAACCGCTCGCCAGCGCGATAGCCGCCCGGTTGGTACGACAAATAATGGCAATTTCTCCCGGACGAAAACCGTCTGCCATCGCTCGGTCTATGATTTGGCGGCAACTCTGAAAAGTCTGCTCGGCATATTCGCTTGCGCTGATTCTCCCTTCACCGCCTAAAAGTTGCAACTCTACATGTCCCGTCTGCATTTTGCGCGGCTGTTGTGCGCTTTGCTCGTAGTAGCGTCGCAAATTTGGATATTCTCCGCTAAATTTTTCTACTACCCATCCGAATAGATTGTTGTTGAAATTGACAATAGAGGCGACACTGCGAAAATTGTATTGTAACTGGTAAGGTTGATAATATCGCCTGAAAATGCCGATTTCGTTTGTAATAGGCGAATCAGGACTCGCTGTTGGCACATCGGGCAGTTGTACCATCAACTCGGCGTTGCCGCTTCGCCAACGGTAGATAGATTGCTTGGCATCGCCCACAAGCATATTGGTATATTTGCTACCTAAGGCATTGGCAATCAGTGGTATGAGGTTATGCCACTGCATCTGTGAAGTATCCTGAAACTCGTCTATCAATAGGTGATGGTAGCGCTCGCCTATGCGTTCGTAGAGATAGGGCACGGGTTCGGACTCAATGATGCGGTTGATGCGGTAGTTAAACTCGCTGATATGCACCTTGTTGCGCTCCAGCATGAGCAAATCCACCTCGCGGCGCAACTCGCCCAAAACCGCCAACTGGTAAAGACAGCGTAAAGCTAATTTACACTCTATGTAGGTAGCTCCTTGCTGCTCGCGAAGATGATCTATTGTGTAAAAAATATTTTCTAATTTGGCTGCAATGGTATCAATCGCTTGCTTATCATAGGCTTTTGCTGTTTTGGGATACCACTTGCCGTCGCGGACATTGTTTTGCACGGTGGCGCTTGCCCCCTCAACAAACAGGTCAAAATCGCTTTGCGCTAATTTGTGAAAATAAAAACCGATTCCTCGGCTGCCGCCTATGAACGCCTCGAGGGCTATTTGATGGCGAGCAATAAGTTCAAGCGCTTGTTGTGCTTGTTCAACTACCTGATTTTCAATACTTTTTACAAATACATATAATTCGCTGCGCATTTCTACAAACTGCTCCAAGGGGATAAGCGACAATTGTTCTATCCATCGGCGACTTTCTTCTTTGAACAAATGTTCGCCAAACTTAACTAATGCCTTGTCGGTTTGCCAACGCCTGCCGTCTTCGGTTTCCTGCCGCGTAAACTCTTGCATTAGGCGCGTGAGCATTGAGTCGCCGCGAACGCCTACGCGCTCCAACAGCCGATTGACCGCCGTTTCCAATAACTCATCGTCTTCTAATGCTACCTCATAGTTATAGGGCAAGTCCAAGTCTTTGGTAAAAGACTGCACTACGCGGTTGTTGAACGAATCTATGGTACTTACCGAAAGGTCGGAATAGTGGTGCAGCATGTGCGTAAAAGTAGCCGCTGCACGGTGGCGGACTTTTTCGCTTGTCCAGTCTTGGGCGGGGTATTCTAAGGTAATTTCGGCAGTGAGTTCGTCCAAAAAAGGCGAACTTGCTCCTTCAGGTAGTTCGCTGATTTGCCGCAAAGCCGAAATAATTCGCTCTTTCATTTCCTTAGCGGCATCTTTAGTAAATGTTATCGCCAAAATATACCGATAATAATCACCTTTAAAAAATTCACCAGCGGCAGGCGCAGCTAAAGCCAGTTTAAGAAATTCTTTGGTGAGGGTGTAGGTCTTGCCTGACCCTGCCGACGAACGATATACCTTGAATTGAGACATGGACAAATTTATTTAAACAAATCCCTCACAGGGTTTTCAAGCGCTGCGAGGGATTTCAGCCTTACTTTCCGCTTAAAAACAATGCAATATCCTTGTCCAATTGCACCAATGAAGGCTGATGAATATACATCATATGCCCCGATTCGTAGTAGGTCATGCGGATATTGTTGCGCAGCGAAGGATCTAAAAACATGTGATGAATGGTGTAATCGGTTGCGAAGTAGGGCGTAGCAAGGTCGTAGTAGCCGTTGGCAATCAGTACGCGAAGGTAAGGGTTCTTGCTGATAGCCTGCCGCAGCGTTTCCGATACGTTGAGATACTGATTCTGCACGTTGTTGTAGTTCCATGGCTGCACGCGGTTGGTGAGGATTTCATAAGGCAAATCATTCTCGTATTTCAGGTCGCGGCGCACGTAGTCGTTAATCGCCATCGTGTAAGGCCCGTAGATGGCGGCGTTGTAGCTGGGGTCAAATTCGTTGGTTTCGCCCGCGTAATCATAGTCAAAGCCGGTGATGCGCCCGTCTAACCTGCCAACTGTTTTGCGCTCATGACGCAGTAATTCTTTGCAAAAACGCTGAATATTAATGCGCAAATTGGTACGCAATAAATAATCTACGCTTAAACCCGTAAATTTACTTAACTTTTCGGCAATTGCTTTTTGTTCCGCCTCGCTCAATCGGTCGCCTTTCATCAGCGCCAGCGTGTATTCGTTCATGGCAAAATTTTCTACCTGCGGCAATAGCGTTTTCAGGTCGGGAAATTCGCTGCCCAACTGCTTGTGATACCATGCAATCGCTGCGTAGGTTGGCAAAAACAGCGCATAGGGCAAGTCGTTACCTTTTTCAAAACGGGCGGTCTGGAAATTCATAATTGCCGAAATCAAAATCAAGCCATTGAGATACATGCCGTAACGGTCTTGCAGATAGCCGCTCAGCCCTGCGGCGCGGGTCGTGCCGTAGCTTTCACCTGCCAGATATTTAGGCGAATGCCAGCGTTGGAAACGCGTTGTCCACAGGCGAATAAAATCGCCAACGGCTGCAATATCTTCGTTATATCCTAAAAATTCCTTTCTATCTATGCCTTCTGCCGGGCGGCTGTAGCCCGTCATGACGGGATCAATAAACACTAAGTCGGTATCATCTAACCACGTGTAAGGATTATCAACAATTTGATAAGGCGGTGCGAGCGCTTCGCCTTTGTCGCTCATCAGGATGCGTTTGGGGCCTGCAGTGCCCATGTGCAGCCATACCGACGAGGAGCCGGGGCCGCCGTTGAAAGTAAAAGTTACGGGACGCGTGCGTGTATCGGTAACCCCCTCTTTGGTGTATGCCATGAAGAAAATATTGGCACGGGCTTTCCCGTCTTCTTCGCGCAGGGTGAGGTAGCCCGTTGTAACCTTGTAGCGCAAAACCTGCCCGTTGATGGTCATTTGGTGCTGCGTTACCGAAAGCGGCATATCAGGTGCAGGCGCGGGCTTAGTTTTGTCTTGCGCCATGAATGGCATTGCCCAAAAACAGCAAAAAACAATCAATAATTGGATGTGTTTCATGTTTTTCATACCGGTTAAAGGTATTTGTTTCAAAATCTGTATTCCACAGGTTGCCGAAAATTAGTAAAAGTAAACGCATCGCCATCGGCAGCAGATAAATTTCCTTATTTTTGATGTCGTGAAAAAGATTGCTTTCAACCTATTTTTCTGCACCGTTTTTTCGGTAGCATTTGCACAAACTACACTGAAAGACAATGCCTTAGACAGTG
This sequence comes from Rhodoflexus sp., assembly GCF_053489755.1. Lineage (NCBI taxonomy): Bacteria > Pseudomonadati > Bacteroidota > Cytophagia > Cytophagales > Thermoflexibacteraceae > Rhodoflexus > Rhodoflexus sp. The sequence continues at coordinate 4,218 of NZ_JBRCHD010000008.1, read as the reverse complement.
TGCGCAGGCAGTTGCGACAGCCCGGCATTGCCGATATCCTGCGCATAGACTTGCTCAATACGCTTGCCTTTAATCTATATGGTAAATCCCTTGACAGTGTGGCTATTATAGCAGATTCGGTCAGCAACTACGCGCGCCGCATTGGCTATGACAGAGGTTTAGCGACTTCCTACTGGATTAAGGGCATGTATCTGAAAGACATCGGCGACTACGGCGGAGTCATTGATATTTACCTGCAGGCGCTGCGGATTTTTGAAAGTTTGCAAGACAAATCAGGTATTGCACGCGTGAATAACCTGATGGGGCTGGCGCTTTTGCCACTCAAGCGGTACGACGAAGCCTACACCTATTTTTCTAATGCGCTGGCAACTTATCAGGACATCGGCAACCGCGAACGCGTGGCTACCTGTATGAATAATCTGGGCTTGGTATATGTGGAAAAAGGAAATTATGACCGCGCTATTGAACTGATTAATAAGGGCTTAATTATCAATGATTCGCTCGGGCTGCGCAACAAAGTCGCCGTCAGCATGAATGACCTGGGCGAGGCTTATTTCCGCAAGGGGGACTATTTACAGGCGCTGACCTTCTTCAAAAAAGCACTGAACATTAATCAGGCGATTGAGCGCGTTTCCAAACTGCCTGAAAATTACAACAATACAGCCGCTGCCTACCAACAACTGGGGCAATATGATGAAGCGATTAGTTATTACAAAACCGGACTGGAAAAGGCGCAGGCACTGAATTTCAAAGAGCAAATCAGGTTTGCCTACCAGGGTTTGGCGGAGTGCTATGCGGGACAAAATAAATTCAGAGAAGCCTATCAGTACCACCGCCTGTTTCAGCAATTTGGCGACTCGCTGTTTAATGCAGAAAGTGCCGAAAAAATCGCCCGTATGCAGGCCTTGTATCAAACAGAACAGCAGGCAACTAAAATAGCACTGCTTACCAAGGAAAAACAGTTGCAGGAAGAAGAGGCAGAGTTTCGCCGCTGGCAACTGACGGGAATTTCTGCAATCTTACTGCTTTTTATGGCCCTGACTTTTGTCTTTTTCCGCAACTGGCGCGAACGTCAGCAGGCAAACCAGTTATTGCTTGTGAAAAATGAAGAAATCAATCAAAAACACGAAGAAATACGCATTCAAGCTGAACGTCTCTCAACTACACTCAACGAGTTGGAAGTAAAAAACAGAAATATCACCTCCAGCTTGAACTATGCAAAGCGCATTCAGTCGGCAATTTTGCCTTCGGAAACGCGTATTAAAAAGTCGCTGCCGCAGGTTTTTATCCTGTATCGTCCACGCGATATTGTTTCGGGTGATTTCTATTGGTTTCAGGATGTAGGGCTTTCGGAAAACGGCAAGGCAGGCGAACGCATGATTATCGCGGCGGCAGACTGTACTGGACACGGCGTACCCGGCGCATTTATGAGCCTGATTGGCAACGACTTACTGAATCAGATTGTCAATTTGCGCAGCGAATATCATCCCGGACAAATACTGAATCTGTTGGAAAAAGGCGTGCAGGCAGCACTTCAAAAAGACGACACCGAAAACCGCGACGGTATGGAGCTTGGCATTTGCTACCTTGATTTGCCCGCCGCCAAACTGTATTTCAGCGGCGCGATGAATCCATTGTACTACGTGCAGGATGATGAATTACAAGTCATCAAAGGTAATAAAATTTCCATTGGCGCGGCATCTGATAACATCCATTTTCAGGAACATGTCATTTATATTGACAAGCCCACTACTTTTTATCTCTGTTCCGATGGTTTTCAGGATCAGTTTGGGGGGGCTGATAACCGCAAGTTCATGGTGAAGCGCCTCCGCGAAGTTCTGCAAAAAACTGCTCAATTACCTTTTGAGGAGCAGAAATCTTATTTGGAAGCTATTCTGGACACGTGGATGGGAAGCCAGCCACAGATTGACGATATTCTCGTCATTGGTTTTCGGGTGGAGTGAGATGATTTAAAGATACTCATTATATCGCCCACAAACTATATTTTAGTTGCTTGTGGGCGAGAGACAAAGAGAAGGGTACTTTACTAATCAAAATGAAAATGAATGCCGACAGAATGTACCGGACGAACGGTAAGGAAATGCGCACGCTGCCCGTTTTGGAAATCATTGCGGTAGCGGTAGTCCATCAGCGCTGTTTCACCTGAAATAGATAGGCGCGGCAACAAGAAATACTTACAACCAATAAAAGCCGTCGCACCTAAATGAAATAAACCGGGATTATCAAAATACCTTGATCTAAATCTGAATACTCCTACCTCTGCACCATAGTGCAATTGAAAACGCTTCCAGTGCTGCTGCCATTCAATACCCGGCATCACTGAATATACATAATAGTTATTTGATCGGATATTTCTTGTTGAAAAAGCTGAAAAATACTCAAATCTCAACCGAAAGGCATAATGCCTGACTGTATTCAAATCTTTGTATTTCTGCCTGTTAAGTCGTATCAGCGTCTGGTAAGTAGGTAGAAGCTGCCTGCTTGGGAAGTCTATTAGACCAAAATTATTAATCATGACACCCATATCCCACTTATAGCCGCCGTAATCTGTACGTGTCGTTTTCAGTGATTCGCTGTTGTTATTGGCGTGTACATGAATAGTAAATACACAAAACAGCAGTGATAGTATTATTTGTTGAATATTTTTCATTTTTAAACCTAAAAAAAGAAATGAAAATTAACAGAATGAATCGGACGACCGTACATGTGGAACCCGCTTAAATTATTGTTAGGGGATGGAAAGTATTTGAGCATCCAGAGTAGTGTTTCGCCGGATATTGCAATTCGCTGCGTGGGAAAGTAACGCACACCTGCAATGAAACGAAAAGGAAAGGAGTTTAATGAAAAGAAATTATTTCCACTGATACCTTGAGATCTCTCAGCATCTATTCCAACTTCTGTTGCCAAGATGCCATGCAGATTTCCAAACCGCTTTTGCCATTCAAAACCTGCCTGTATGATAAGTTCTCGTTGGTTGCTTGGAAAGACTAATTGCCCTGAGTCAGCTTCGGTTTGCGACAAATTGTAACCTACCCGAAAACGGTAAGCATAGTGTACCGTACTTTTATTGGCTCTTTGCTTGCTTCGATGTAACCGAAACATTATGTTATAGTCTGCCATATCGGTATGCTGCCCCACCATGCCCGTAATAAGCGGAAAAAGATCAATAGAAATATCCCGCCGAAAGTCCCCATAACGGGTAGAGTCGCTCTGTGCCTGCGCGTTCTGTATGTAGCCGTTTGAGAGAAGTACTATCAATAGCCACAGAGATCGTTTAATTAGCCGTTTTTGCATAAATGGATTGATTTAGCTTGTAATTAGACAAATATATAAACGATTTTCTATTCAAAACGAAAAATAAAACGCTAATTATTGTTAATTTATATAGCTGCTATTGCACTTACCTATTTTATCTGTTACAACAAATGGTTATTTTGGACCATCGCTGCTAATTTATATACCCAATGATGCTAATCGTGAATGTCGTTTAGCAATAATGCTTATTCTTGCTGCTGTACTGTTTGGACTGCCTCAAAATCTCATTATCTTACGCCACCTTTAGTTGAGATGTGAAAATGAAAAAACTTCTGATTAACGCGCTATGTGCGTACAATCGCGGCGCGGATATGATAAACGAATATATTGGACGGGGTGTGTCATGGCTGACTACGCTGCTGGTGCTGGTGTTCTGTATAGACGTAGTTATTCGCTATGTTTTCAAAAGCGGCAGCGTGGCTTTTTACGAAGCTGAATGGCATATTTTTTCAATCATTTTCTTGCTTGGGGCAGGCTATTCGCTCAAACACGATCGCCATGTACGGGTAGATGTGTTCTATTCGCGATTTAGCCCTCAGGCAAAGGCTTGGGTCAATTTTTTTGGCGTCTTGTTTTTTTTACTGCCTTTTTCGATACTGGTTATCAAGGCATCTGTTCCTTATGTGGAATTGTCTTACCGCATCAATGAAGGTTCTGCCGATGCAGGCGGGCTGCCCTACCGCTACCTGATAAAAAGCACAATGATGATTGGTTTTACGCTTTTGCTACTGCAAGGCATTGCGCTCATGCTGGACAGTTTGTTAATTATTTTAGACATTCAAAAATCTTCTGACAACCGATGATTGCGCTGTTACTGTTCCTGACGCTGTTTGTTCTGCTCTTGTTAGGCTTTCCGGTAGCGTTTACGCTGGCGGGCGTTTC
>NZ_JBRCHD010000007.1:0-25655 GCF_053489755.1 Rhodoflexus sp. | reverse complement strand
AGAACCATCGATGAAACATTCCCTTACATCTATTTGTCCACGATCTAATAGATCCTGAGCCAGGCTGTGAAGCACCATATCCATCGCCCCTTCTCTTACCCATTGCTGATAGCGGCGATGGCAGGTTTGATAGGGCGGATACCTGTCCGGCAAATCTTTCCATGCTGCACCTGTTCGCAGCACCCAAAGAATCCCGCCAGAGTACTTCTCTGGCATCTCTGCGTGGACGACCAGTTCCTGCATAAGGTTGCTCAAAGACAACCGATACGCGCTCCCACTGCATATCTGTTAGATCCATAGATAATCAAATAAAGCTCACTTCTATAACATCAATACGCAAAATTGAGTTTTGAGATAGCTTCTAGTATATTTTACCTACTTACCCCATGAACATAGAACCATTCATGCGCCGCGCCATTGAACTGGCGAGCGAAAATGTTACCAAAGGATTAGGCGGCCCTTTTGGGGCGGTCGTTGTGCGCAATGGCGAAATCATTGGCGAATCGGGCAACCGCGTAACGCAACTCAACGACCCGACCGCCCACGCCGAAGTGTCTGCCATCCGGCTGGCTTGTGAGCGCATCGGCAATTTCAGTTTGGAAGACTGCGTGCTGTTCACCAGTTGCGAACCCTGCCCCATGTGTCTTGGTGCGATTTACTGGGCGCGCATCCCTGTTGTTTACTATGCCAACGATCGCCACGACGCGCACCGCATCGGGTTCAGCGACCAGTTTATCTACGAAGAATTGGAAAAGCCGATAGACCAGCGCAGTATCCGCATGTTGCGCCTGCTTCCCGAAGAAGCCCGAATTTCCTTCGACCTCTGGGAAAAATCGGTACAGAAGATTCCGTATTAACAATCAGTACGAGATCCAAAAATTGAGGTGTACACTGATTGAGGCAGATCACACAGACAAACGCTGGTTTTGATTCAAAAAAACTGTGAAAATCTGCGCAACCTGCCCTATTCAGTGTTCTAAAATATTGCAAAGCACTAGGCCGTCTGCTTGCTGAGTACGCCGCTGAGTACCTCGGTAAGTTTTTCGCACAGGGCGTTCAGCTCTTCCTCTGTCCAGGTGATGCGCACAACCATTGAAATCAGGCGCTGCATGATTGCATCGGTAGCAGGGAACTGCACGGTAGCATAGTCCTGCGGGCACTCCATCGTTTGCGCCGGAATTTTGAACAGGGTTTTCATGCCGCGCAGGTGCTCCCAGTTGCGGATATAGTGGAAGTGGTTGTCGTACCAATACTGAATACCACCGATACCGTTTTCTGCAAAAGCCTTCACCACGCGGCGGGCAGTTTCCTCATCAGGCAGGAAAAACGACAGGAAAGTCGCCGAGTCTCCCTCAGGGTCAGGCAAATAGCGGAAAGTAATTTCAGGGAATTGCGCCAGCGTTTCCTTTAACTTTTTCTTGTGCTTGCGCTGTTGGGCGAGGATATAGTCAATTTTGCGAAGCTGCGCCAGCGCAACAGCTGCGTGTAGCTCACTTGTGCGGAAGTTTGTACCCAAAACAGGATGCCCTTCCATCCCGCGGTTGTTGCCGATGTGGTCGTGTCCGTGATCGCTGAACATGTCGGCGTTCAGGTAAATTTGCCGGTCGTTAGTAACCACTGCACCGCCTTCACCTGCGGTAATAATCTTGAAAAAATCGAAAGAATATGCGCCTACCTTGCCGAAAGTGCCAAGCATTTTGCCTTTGAAGGAAGCGCCCAATGCCTGCGCCGAGTCCTCGATCAGGATGAGGTTGTGTTCTTCGCAAATCTGCACGATTTCATCAATTTTTGCCATCGCACCGCACATATGTACCAATACAATCGCCTTGGTTTTAGGCGTAATCGCTGCGCGAATAGCGTCAGGGCTGAGGCACAAGGTTTCGTCAATATCTACAAATTTAGGCACAGCGCCCCCCAGTAATACACCTTCAACGGTTGCAATGTAGGTGAACGGCGGCACCAGCACCTCATCGCCCATGCCCAAGCCGCAGGCAGCCATGCAAAGCGCAACGGCTGTTGTACCGCTCGAACACATCAGCGCGTATGCTGCACCTGTGAATTTTGCCAGTTCCTGTTCAAAAGTTTTGGCTTTCCAGTGTCCTTTGCGTTGTTCGTCGTGGTTATAGCGGAACAGAATACCTGTCTCCAATACATCGTTAATCTCTTTGCGCTCTTCTGCGCCGATCAGTTCTGAGCCTGGCATGGTTTCAATGGGGTTAGATACACAATTTTTAGGCGCAAAATTACTGTTTTAGGTGCAGAACTATGCTATTTTCTGACCGTTGGCAGCAGGCGCATCGGGGCGCAGCAAGATCACATCGCCGCTGCCGTCCACAACGCCCAGCACAAGGCATTCCGACCTAAAATCCGCGATCTGTTTAGGTGGAAAATTGACGACCGCAACTACTTGTTTGCCAATGAGTTCCTCTTTTGTATAGCGCCGGGTAATCTGCGCCGAACTTTTGCGAATACCCAATTCGCCAAAGTCAATTTGCAGTTGGTAGGCAGGTTTTCGAGCCTTAGGGAAATCATCTGCGGCGATGATCGTCCCGACGCGCATTTCGACTTTCTCAAAGTCTTCCCATGTTAGCATGGCTTGCATAGAATTTTTTGATGAACTGGTAAAACACGTAGAGACGTTGCACGCAACGCCTCTACACATATTTTTAGGATATAACGTCCAATTAAACCAGCATCCGAACAGGGTCTTCCATCAGCCGGACGAGAGTTTGCAGGAATGCTGCGCCTGTTGCGCCATCTACTACGCGATGGTCGCAGGCAAGCGTTACTTTCATCACATTGCCAATGCGGATTTGACCATCGGCAACTACGGGCACTTGGCGGATAGCGCCTACCGACAAAATGCAAGAGTCGGGCTGGTTGATAATAGAGGTAAACTCTTCAATGCCAAACATGCCCAAATTGGAAATAGAGAAAGTATTTCCTGCCCAATCAGCGGGTTGCAGTTTCTTATTTTTGGCTTTGTTGCTGAGGTCTTTCACTTCGGCAGAAATTTCAGCGAGCGATTTTGTATCTGCAAAACGCACCACAGGCACCAGCAAACCATCTTCTACAGCAACGGCAACACCGATGTTTACGTGGTGATTCACGCGGATTTTATCGCCCAGCCAAGAGGCATTGACCATCGGGTGCTTGCGCAGCGCCATGGCACATGCCTTAATAACCATGTCGTTGAATGAAATCTTTACAGGTGCGACTTCGTTCATGCTTTGGCGGGCTGCCATCGCCTTGTCCATATTGATTTCTACGGTCAGGAAGAAATGCGGGGCAGTGAAGGCGCTTTCGCTCAGCCGACGGGCAATGGTCTTGCGCATCTGATTGACAGGCAATTCCGTAAAACTTTCTTCGTAGGCAGCTGCCATGCGCTGCGGCATTGCAACAGGCGCTGCGGCGCTTTGAGCAGGCGTAGCAGCGGGTACGAAAGCCTCCACATCGCGCTTCACAATACGACCGTTCTCGCCCGAACCTTTGATTTGGGCAATGTCCAGTCCTTTTTCTTTAGCAAGGCGTTTTGCCAGCGGCGAGGCTTTGATTCTTCCGCTATCGGAAGATTTGTCGCCTGTGCCGGCAGCAGGCTGTGCAACAGGAGCAGCGGCAGCAGTCGTTACAGGTGTGGGAACGGTTTCAACAGCGGCAACTGCGGATTGCTCAGGGGCGGTTGGCTGGTTGAGCAACGCCTGATAGTCAGCGCCCGCTTCGCCGATGATAGCGATGATGCCATCCACAGGCACAGACTGACCGGCCTCCACACCAATATAAAGTAGTGTTCCGTCTTCATAACTTTCCAACTCCATCGTGGCTTTGTCAGTTTCTACCTCTGCCAGAATATCGCCTGATTTTACTTTGTCGCCAACTTTTTTCTGCCAGGAAGCAATTACTCCTTCGGTCATTGTATCGCTCATTTTTGGCATTCGGATAACGGTGGCATTTACTTTGGCAGCAGGTGCGGCAACAGCCACAGACTCGGCAATGGCTGCCGCAGTTGCAGGAGCAGCAGAGGAGTTACCTAATTGCGCCAAAATAGCATTGATATCTTCGCCCGGTTCGCCGATAATGGCAATTACACCATCTACCGGTACGGCTTGTTTCTCCTGTACGCCAATGTGCAACAGTACACCGTCATAGTAGCTTTCCAGCTCCATCGTAGCCTTGTCGGTTTCTACCTCAGCCAGAATATCACCCGATTTTACCTTGTCTCCTACTTTTTTGAGCCATGAGGCGATGACACCTTCGGTCATCGTATCACTCATTTTTGGCATACGAAGAATTTCAGCCATATGATTTATATTGTGCTTTGTATAATCTTTTGATGCAACGGTTGTTCAGAAGGAGTCCAAAAATACGGCATTGCAGCCAAAGAGGAAACCGCAAGGTTAAAAATTCTTTGCTGCCGTTGTTCGTTCAAAACGTTAGGATGCGGATTTTGGCAGATTTGGCCGATGAATGCAGATTTGAATTGAACAAATCAGCGCAAACCTGTGCCATCCGCCTAAAATCCTTATCCGTTGTTCGTGTCTCCACGAACGACAAGTTGGTTTAAGTAGCTCGTGAGGACACACACGAGCCACGGCAGTGGATAAATTCCTGTTGTTCGTGTCCCGTTGCACGTCGCCCACGAACAACTCCGCGAAACCCCCAATCTTACAATCCCTTGCGGTAGTCCAAAGGCGGCTTGATATCGCCAATCATTGCCTTGTATTCAAAGTTAGCGCCGCGACGGCTTTGCATTTCGGCTTTGGCTTTTTCTATCAGCGCGGGGTTGTTGAGCAGATCCAGACCTGTGGCGGCAATAGTTTTGGCGGCGTTTAACATGCCTTTCATACCGATTCCCATGCCATCGGCGGCTGTTGCCTGCCAAGTATGCGCTGCCGTTCCGGGTACCCATGTGGCAGTTGAAAGCCCTGTGGTAGGTACCAACCAGCTAATGTCGCCTACGTCGGTAGAGGCAGGGAAAAATGACTGCTTAAACGGCTGAATTTCTTCGGCAAATTTCATCGGGGGCAAGTTTTTGCCCATTGTTGTGCGCAGTTGTTCGGCAAAGGAAAGTTCGGCGGCGTTGTATTTTACTCCGCCTACCTTGCTTAGATTACTGTGCATCACAGAAGCAAGCGTTTCATTCGGCAGCAGCCCCATGTGCGCTGCGTCAATGTTGTATTTAACGGTTGTGCCTGTGCCTATTGCTGCTCCTTCGGCGGCTTTGATGACGCGCTCCCAAAGTTCCATCGTAGCGTTGTGATCGGGCAGGCGCACGATATACTCCGCCTCTGCATAGTCGGGAACTACGTTGGCAGCCACTCCACCATTCTTAATGACGTAATGGATGCGGGCTTCCTGCGGTATGTGTTCGCGCATCAGGTTGACCATGTAGTTCATCGCTTCCAGCCCGTCTAAGGCAGAGCGCCCTCGCTCGGGGCTGCCTGCGGCGTGGGCGGTTTGCCCGTAGAATCGGAAAGTGCCGCTAATCATGGCCAAGCAACTTTCAGGGTTAGCAGCATTGACTGCGCCCGGATGCCAGTGCAGTACAACATCCACCCCATTGAAACAACCTTCACGTGCCATGAAAACTTTACCTGCGCCGCCTTCTTCGGCAGGCGTTCCAAAGAGTTTTATTGTCCCCGCCTGTCCCGTTTTGAGCAGGTGATCTTTCAGGGCGATGGCAGCCGCAACCGATGCCGTTCCAAATAAATTATGCCCGCAACCGTGTCCGCTGCCGCCTTCTATGATTGGTTTGCGATAGGGCACTGTGTCTTGCGAAAGGCTCGGCAGCGCGTCAAACTCTGCCAGAATGCCGATGACAGGGCCGCTTGAGCCATAGGTAGCCACAAAAGAAGTTGGCAAACCCGCTACTCCGCTTTCAACTTTAAAGCCCGCTTCGCTCAGTTTGCTTTGCAACAGGGCGGCGCTTTTCTGTTCCTGATAGCCCAACTCGGCAAACGACCAAATGTCGCGGGCGACTTGTGAGTATTCGGGGAATTTTTTGTCTAATTGATTCCAGATGGCGACTTTGTCCCGGTCTTTGGTGTTCATTGACTTTCTGTCCTGCGCAACAACCGACGGCAAGCTGTACAGCAGGCAAAGAGCAATTACAGTGATGGTTTTTCTCATAGTGGTCATGTCTGAATTGGTGTTTGACCAAATTTAGCGAATTAATTTTTACCGCCAAGAGCGCAAAGGTTTACCGCAGAGCACGCAATGAATTATCTTAGCGAACTTTGTGATTTTAACCTCTGCGTACATTGCGGTTCTTGATTTTAAACACCCAATGAAACCCATGAATAAACCCGACAAAACCACGATAGAAGCCGCAGTAGCGCGCATCAAGCCATATATTCACCGGACTCCTGTACTGACCAGCCATTCACTCAACGAACTGGCGGGGGCAGAACTGTTTTTTAAATGCGAAAACTTCCAGCGCACAGGTTCTTTTAAAATGCGCGGAGCTACGAATGCCGTCTTTTCGCTTTCCGATGAGGTGGCGACAAAGGGAGTAGCCACGCATTCTTCGGGCAACCACGCGCAGGCGATGGCAAAAGCTGCTCAACTACGCGGCATACCTGCCTATGTGGTCATGCCTTCCAATGCGCCCACATCCAAAATAGAAGGCACGAAGGCAGCAGGCGGGCAAATTATTTTCTGCGAACCGACTTTGCAGGCACGCGAAGACACGCTCGCGCAGGTGGTCGCCGAAACGGGTGCGGAGTTCATTCCGCCCTACAACGACTACCGCACCATCGCGGGGCAAGCAAGTTGTGGCTATGAACTCTTGCAGCAGACAGAGCATTTGGACTACATCATCGCGCCCTGTGGTGGTGGCGGGCTGCTGAGCGGCACTGCGCTTGCTGCCCATTACTTTTCGCCGCAAACCACCGTGCTGGGTGCAGAACCCCGCAACGCCGACGATGCGCACAGGTCATTCCACGCGGGGTACATCATCCCCTCGGTCAATCCTAATACGATTGCCGACGGCTTGCGCACCTCGCTGGGCGACAAAACTTTTAGCATCATCCGCGAACACGTGGCCGATATTCTGCTCGCCGATGAGCAATGGATTGTCAAAGCCATGCGCTTAATTTGGGAGCGCCTTAAAATTGTAATTGAGCCATCCTGTTCGCTGCCGCTTGCCGTGCTGCTGCAAAACCGCCCCGAAGCGTTGCAGGGCAAACGTATCGGGCTGATTTTGACCGGCGGCAATGTAGATTTAGACGTGTTTTTTGCGCAGTATGAGCAGTAATATTTGCGCGGATTATCGTACTATTATGCTGAAATGAATCATCTACCATGCGGTTTTTATCTCGTAGGGATTATTGGTAACACTAAAATCAACCCTACCCCCCTTTTTTCTGCACCGTATGAGTTATACAAGTAATTTGCGAAGCTCCCAATGGAGTAACCGAAGAGGGCAATGATTATACTACAGATATTGAGAGGCTGTCCAAAAAGTAACATAGGCTTTAGTCTGTGATCGTTTAAGTACTTGATAGTCAGACGACTACAGACTGAAGTCTGTGCTACATGTGGCTTTTCTGGACAGCATCGGTTACACAGCATACAATTCATAGTGGTATTAGTATCAGTTTTGTTGCACGGTAAAAAATAGCCTGAATCAGGCATCACTAAAACAGCTAAAAATTCGGATTTTTAAAAAAACTGCTACCTTAGCTTCCTACACAAGAAAGCCATTAACCGAATTTATTGCTATGTTTTCCCCCTATCGCCAGATATTCAACCAAAACTTTACCGAAGCCCGTTACAATGCCATGCTTGCCGATATCAATGCGCAGTTTGGTTTCGAAGTGGCTTTTAAGATTTGCGAAACGCCTATTTTTATTTCTCCGGCGCTCAAGCAGCGTTTAGAAGATGCGGGAGATGCCGTTTGGCAGCAGGTGAATAGCGAAGTTTACCGCCGCGAAATGCACCGTGCTATTCCGCCGCATTTATTGGTGCCCAACGATACCGAAATGCCCGATTTCGCCGCCATTGATTTTGCAATCGGCAAGGATGCAGAGGGCGAGTTGATGCCGCAACTGATTGAACTGCAAGGATTTCCGTCGTTATTTGCCTTTCAGCATTTTATTGCAGGGATGTTCAAGAAACACTATGAATTGCCGGCTCATCTCACGCATTTTTTCCCTGCCGAGTTACAGCAAAACGAGGATCTATACCTTGAAAAACTGCGCCGTGCGATTGTGGCAGATGCTGCGCCCGAAAGTACGATCTTGCTGGAAATCATGCCTGAAAAGCAGAAAACCCGTATTGATTTTGCCTGCACCGAGCATTTTCTGGGTATCAAATCGGTTTGTATTACTGCTGTGCGAAAAGACGGCAAAAAGCTATACTACGAACAGGACGGTAAAAAAATCTGGATCGAGCGCATCTATAACCGCGTCATTTTCGATGAGTTGAGCCAGCGCACCGATCTGCCGCTGCACTTCAATTTTACCGATGCGTTAGACGTGCAATGGGCAGGGCATCCGAACTGGTTTTTCAAGATGAGTAAGTTTACGCTGCCTTTCCTTGATAGCCCCTATGTACCCAAAACTTACTTTTTGCATGAATTGACTGCTATTCCCGCAGATTTGGAAAACTACGTGCTTAAGCCGCTGTTCTCTTTTGCAGGAGCAGGGGTGAGGTTCGATGTCAGCCGCGCCGATATTGATGCAATTCCCGACAGCGAGCGCAGCAACTACATCCTGATGCGCAAAGTGAACTACGAGCCTGTGATAGAAACCTTAGACTACCCCGCCAAAGCGGAGGTGCGTTTGCTGTTTGTCAATGTAGGCGGTAAAATGGAACTGCTGACCAATCTGGTGCGCCTCAGCAAGGGCAAAATGATGGGCGTAGATTTCAATAAAGGCATGACTTGGGTAGGTGGTACGATTGGTTTTTTCGAGCGATAGGTTTTTATTTGAAAAGCTGGTGTTTATGCAAATTTTGATCGCTCCGAATGCCTTTAAAGGTACTATTGAAGCCGATGATGCCGCGAAAATTGTAGCGGAAATCTTGCAACAGCGGTATCCGCAGGCGAAAATCGTATGCTGCCCGATAGCTGACGGCGGCGATGGTACTTGCCGCCTACTGGGAAAAAATCTGCAATGGCAGCCGCACAGCGTATCGGCAACGGATGCACGCGGACGCGCAATCATTGCTACGTATTACTATGACGCACCTACCAATACAGTTTGTACCGATGTCTCATCGGCTTCGGGCATTCGCCACCTTGCGCCTAATGAACGGGACGTTTGGAGCGCTTCCACTTTCGGTACGGGGCAACTGATAGCCGATGCCGTTCGGCAGGGAGCGCAACATATCGCCCTTGGACTGGGCGGCAGCGCTTCGGTAGATATGGGGCTGGGCATTTTGCAAGCGCTGGGACTTAAACTCTATGATGCTGATCATCAGTTAATAGCGCCTTTTAGCTACCGATGGTTGGAGCGCATCGCCGCGTTTTCGGCGGAACATTTACAGCCCGTCGGAAAAATCACCTGCCTTTGCGATGTGGACAATCCGTTTTTTGGCGAACAGGGCGCAATTCCTGTTTTTGCACCGCAAAAAGGATTACAAGCAGCTGATATACAATATTTTACAGCAAATGCAGCGCGAATTTTCAGTTTATTGCAGCAAATTAACCCCTCGTTGATGGATAAACCTACATTCGGGGCGGCAGGAGGTATTGCAATGGGCTTATCTACATTCTACGATGTGGAAATGGTTAGCGGCTCGGCCTATTTTTTTGAGGCGGTACAAATGGAGCGCCTCATTGCCCAAAGCGATTGGATTATTACGGGCGAAGGTCGCTACGACTTCCAGTCGGAAAGCGGCAAGGGCTGCCATGCGCTGTTGCTCTTAGCCAAAAAGTACGGCAAGCGCATCAGCCTGATCAGTTCCGGCAGCGCGGCGGAGCTGGCAAACAGTGGTTTTGACGATGTATATGTACTGCCTCCGCTGGATTTTGGGGCGGCAGATGTTATATCTGTTGCCCGCCAACAATTTGAGCAGATGGCTGCATCTATCAAATGATATTTTTCTGCTCTGTTTGAAATCGGAGCTTGTATTTGCGTGGTGAAACCCCAATACGCGCCTGAAATACCCGATAGAAATAAGACGGATCATTATAGCCCGACTGGTAGCAAACCTCTTGCACGTTCATGTCGGTATCTTGCAGCAATCGCGCCGCATGAGCTACTCTCATATCGTTCACAATGTTAGAAAAGGATTTGCCTGTATTATTTTTCAGGAAATAACACAAAGTGGTCTTCGTCATACCGATGTGTTCAGCAGTGGCTTCCAATGTCAAATCGCCTGTCATGTGCTCAAGGATAAAGGCATATATTTTTTGTATTTTTTTGGAAACATGTGTGTACGACCGTTTAGCGCCAATATTCTGACTGAGTACCGTAACCTTGGGGGCTTGAGCAAGCAAATGCAATATCTCAAACAGACTTAACAGCCGTTGGAAACTATTTTGCGTTAGCATGCGAACGATGCGCTCGCCAACAACAAGAGAAGTTTCTTTGGAGAATTGCAAGCCACCTGCCGCCTCTTGCAATAGTCTATTCACTTCTTTGAACTCTGAAGCACTGAAAAAATCCTTACCCAGAAAATCATCTTTAAACTGAATAACAATTTGCTCTGTTTCCTCATCCGTGATCCAACAGTGAGGGAGTTCCGAACCGAGCAGCACTAAATCACCCTCTTCATAATTATCAATATCTACTCCTACGAACCGCTTGCCTTTGCTTTTCAGGGTATAACAAATTTCTATTTCAGGGTGAAAGTGCCATGCGCCTTTCATGGATGTACGGCTTTGCCGGCAGATAGTGCGCAGCAGGAAACTGTTGCCCGGTTCATAGGGGATATTTTCAAAATCTGGCTTCATTTGCAGGATACTTTTAGTTAGTTATAGCTAAGCTGCAATATAGTCCATAAAATGCGAAATATAAGCCAATTAATAGACAGTTCGCTTACAAACTATCGTCGCTGCTTAGATGTTTTTTTGTAACTCACAAATAGTAAAAAATATGAAAATGAGACATCTACTTGCGGCGCTTGGCTGCCTTTGGCTGCTATCCGCACAGGCACAGGACGGTACGGTGAAGGGTAAAGTAACCGATACCGATGGGGAGGCGCTAAACGGCGCTACGATATTTGTACCCAAAACCAGTAAGGGTACAGTTACCGATCTGGAGGGTAATTATACACTGCAACTGCCTGCGGGTAAATACCGCATCGCTTTTCGCCTGTTGGGCTATGGTGAAAAAATACTGGATGTAACGGTAGAAGCAGGGCGTGAGCAGGAATTGAATGTATCGCTGAGCGAAATGGCTTCCGAACTACAGACCATTGTTGTAACCAGCACCTTTGCAACGCGAACGCAAATGGAAACGCCGATGTCTTTGTCGGTGATTAGTGGCAAAAGACTACAGCAACTCGCCGCTAATAGCCAAGCTGATATATTACGCACAATTCCCGGTATTACGGCAGAAGGCGGCGGAGGAGAGGTTGCTTCCAACGTTTTCGTCAGGGGCTTGCCTTCGGGCGGACAGTATCAGTTTACCCCCATACAAATTGATGGGATGCCTGTGCTAAGTACTTTTGGTTTGAACAGTTCTGCACATGATGTATATTTTCGCAACGACTTAGGGATGCAGAATCTGGAATTTGTGCGTGGCGGTATCTCAACACTTTTTGGCGCCGGTTCTGTTGCCGGTATTATCAACTACGAGAGTAAGACAGGTTCTGAAAATCCTGAAAATGCAGTACAGTTAGAGTGGGCAAATGGCGGTCGTTACAAGGTAGATTTTTTGAATACCGGTAAAGTTTCAGACAGCCAGCGCCTGTACTATGCGATTTCCGGTACTTATCGCTACGATGAAGGGCCAATTTTTACAGAATTGCCGTCAGAAGGGATACAACTCAGAGCGAACATAAAAAAACTAACTGACCGTTCTGCTTTGACTATATCAGGTCAGTTCATTGATGATGTGGCTCAGTTCTATCTGCCGCTGCCGCTCAACGGCGCTGACCGCTCACGTGCAACAGGCAATGATGGCAGTACAGTATTTACCTTGCAGTCTGTTCATGCTGCGGATTTGGGTTACCGCACTCCGGGTGGATTTTTTCAAAGCCCTATCCGCAACGGTTCTAAGACCAGAGGGGGCTATGTAATGACACGCTATCAATACGATTTGGGCAACAACTTTGAGTTTGATGGTAAAATCCGCTACTCGCGCTATAACCACGAGTTCAATCTTTTCCTCGATGGCCCTGGTGCAGGCAATGTCTCTGTGGAAAGTCAGGCAGCCTATGCCACACGTGTGATGCCTGCTGGCGCTTCCAATCCTGTATTTACATTTGTAGATAACGGCCGTCCATTGCCTGCCAACGCCCGACTTTTTGAAAACAGGGTACTAGATAGGATTCGCCCGCTCAATGAACTGACGGGGGAGTTTAATGTTACCAAACAAATTGAGGGCGATAAGTGGAGTCACAACATCACTTTGGGAACTTTCCTAACGCGCACGACTGCAACGGATTTCAATGTTACTACCCGTTTTTTAGGAGAGTTTAACAACGTGCCGCGATTAGTAAACATGACTTACAGAGACGCAGCAGGTAATGTAATCAATCATACGGTTGGTGGCATCAGCGGCAGAGGTATCGGCTATGTCAATCGTATTATTTCCAGCGGCAAGCAGGCAGTTTATCTGACGAATGAAATTAAAGGCGATCGTCTGAACTTTGACGTAGGGTTGCGCTATGAAAATGCAGTCGGTAATTTGAGCTACGAGCGCACAGCTTCCTATCTGATGGATAATGCTGCAAATATTGGTGCCAACCTGAGGAATGTTGTCTGGGGCGCAGGCGTTTGGCAGCAGGGAAGGGTAAGCACCTCGGCTCTTGCGATCGCGTTGGGCGCTGTGTATAAACTGTCCGACGATATTAGCCTGTACGGCAACTATTCCAACGGTTATTTCTTCCCCGAACTGCGCGGTATGCGTTTCAGAGCCGACGGCAATCCCGAAACATATACTCCTGAGCGAATCAATCAGGGTGAAATTGGCGCTAAAATCAGTAAGTCAAAGTTTAGCGGAACAGTTGCCGCCTACTATGTTGGACTGTCTAACAGAAGACAGGTCGAGTTTCTTAACCAACCCGATGGCTCAGTAGATGAGCGCGTATTTCTGACAAGCACCCGAACCGTAGGCGTAGAAGCAACATGGAGCTATTTTTTCACCAAAACTTTCTCATTCATGGGCAACTTTACTTATCAGTTCCACGAACTGACTGAATTTGAGCCCAATCCTGATTTAGTAGGCAACTGGTTGCAACGTCAGCCGCGCACAATGGCTATGGGTGGTCTTTATTATGACAATAATACGATTGATGGCGCGCTAACGGTTAATTACATGGGCAGAAAGTTTACTAACAACCTCAACAATATTGAACTTGACCCATACAACATCTGGCGTTTAGATGCCGGCTACAAATTCAGGATGAATCAGGGAAAAAATACTGCCCGGCTAGGTGTGGCTGTTTTTAATCTGTTCAACACGGCAGGTATTACAGAAGGTTCGCCCCGTTTGGGCGACGGACAGGCGGTTGGTGAGTTTTTTGTAGGTCGTCCCGAATTGCCTCGTCGTTTCTTTATTCGCGCACGCTTTGACTTCTAAGCAACTGTCCAAAGAGACATGTGTGCGTGTTTGTCCTTTTGTACAGTCGGACTCCCGTCCGGCTGCTTCACATGGACAAAATCTATTCAATTCCCAATCGCTTAATATGGAAAATAACCATGATGACAATGATCAGAGATGAAATTGCTGGAAAAGCCAAAGCCACCCTTCTGGGTAATTGGAAAGGCAGCTACAGCGTTCCCAGCAATCGCTTGTATCCTTTCCAATGGAACTGGGATTCGGGTTTTGTAGCCATTGGGTTTAGCTTATTTCGCCCCGACTTTGCAATGGCAGAAATGAGAAGCCTGTTTGAGGCACAATGGAGCAACGGCATGTTGCCGCACATCGTTTTTCACGATGTTACCAAAAAAGACTATTTCCCCAACTACGAGTTTTGGGGAACGGATAATATTCCTGAAAAACCGCCCAGTATCCGCACTTCAGGTATTACACAGCCGCCCGTACACGGATTTGTGTTGGAAATTCTGATGGAGCGGCTACCCGAAAGCACTGAGAAAACCGCTTTTTTTCACTGGCTTTTTCCCAGAATCAAGGCGCTTCATGCCAATTTATACGCAGACAGAGACCCAAGTGGCGAGGGATTGGTTTTTATCTATCATCCTTGGGAAACGGGCAGAGATAACAGCCCGCTATGGACACCTGCACTGCAAAGAATCCAACTTACACCGCAAGATATTCCGCCTTATCGCAGAATCGATAACACAATTGCCAATCCTGAAGAACGACCGACCTCTTTTGACTACGACAGGTATGTGTACCTGATAGACATAGGCAAAAAGTGCGGTTACGATGGCAAACGAATTGCCCGCGAAAGCCCTTTCCTGATTCAGGATGCTATGTTCAATGCGCTTCTAATCCGTTCTAACGAGGCGCTCATCAATCTTGGAAAGACGTATGGCTTGCCCGTAGACGATGTCGTACAATGGCAGCAAAAAAGTAAAACCGCTTTTGAGAGTAAATTGTGGTCTGATAGAATACAAACATATTGCAGCTACGACATGGTGGCGGGCGAGTTGATAGAAATGCCCGAAATAGGCGGGCTTTGTGCGCTTTTCGGAGGTTCACCGACCTGCGATAGGGCTGCGGCAATTGCTCGGTACATGGAGGAGCTCGCTTCCGGGCGCAGTCAACCTTACTGGCTTTGTCCGAGTTTTGACCCCGATCATGCCCTGTTTAACCCTAAAAAATACTGGCAGGGCCCTGTGTGGCCGCAGATGAACTGGTTGCTGAGCAAAGGTTTGCATCGCTATGGTTATGATGTACTTGCTGCAAGGCTGGCAACCGATTTGTTGGAACTGTTGGAGCAATATGGATTTTATGAATATTTTGACCCGCGAAAAAATCTTTCCGACCAATTGACTAAAGGTTATGGCGGTGGCGATTTTTCATGGACTTCTGCCGTGGCGCTTGACCTACTGGATGCCTATGGAAGCGCTTGATTACCTCATCATAGCCATCTACCTAATAGGGATGCTTGGGTTAGGCTATCTTTTTAAACAGCAAAAGGATGGCAGTTCTTATTTTCTCGGAGGGCGCTCGCTGGGCTGGTTTACACTGACTATCAGTTGTGCGGCTACACAACTTTCTGCTATTTCCTTTGTATCCGCTCCGGCATTTGTCGGCATGAAAGCCGGAGGTGGAATGAAGTGGCTGACTTTTGAATTTGCTGTCCCTTTGGCTATGATATTCCTCATGCTTTTTGTCGTTCCCCCGCTGTATCGTGCCAATGTGCTTAGTATTTATGCCTTTCTGGAACAGCGATTTGGCAGTTTTACAAGGACGCTCATCAGTATTGTCTTCCAAATCAGCAGGGCGCTGGCAACCGGTGTGGGTATTTATATGGTCGCCCTTATTCTCAACGGTGTTACGGATATTTCAGTAGAACTGACAATTCTCATGGTAGGGGTAATTACCCTTATCTATGCCTATCAAGGGGGTATGAAAGCCGTTGTGATTGGCGATGTGATACAAATGGGCATACTGATCATCGGCTTATTTATCTGCATTGGCTATGGGCTGATGCATATCGGAGGCTGGCAGGTCTTTGTTGAAAAGGTAGATGAGAGCCGCCTACAGGTAATCAATTTTTCATCACTTAGCTTGCAAAAAAATGATGATTTCGGCTTCTGGCCGATGGTGCTGGGGGGCTTTTTTCTCTATGCTTCCTATTATGGTACTGATCAGAGTCAAGCACAGCGCATGTTGTCGGGCAAAAACCTGAACGATGTGCGTAATATCCTGATTAGCAACGGATTTATCCGTTTCCCAATTACGCTTACTTATTGTGTAATGGGGTTGATTATTGGTACGCTTGCCCTTAATGATGCTGCATTTCTTGCAAAAATTCCTGCTAATAAGCCCGACTTGATGATGCCCGTTTTTATTCGCGATTTTTTGCCGCCGGGTATTACCGGGTTGCTCATCGTAGCCATTTTCGCCGCCGCGATGTCTTCGGTGAGTTCTGCCGTAAATTCTATCAGCGCTACTACGGTAGAAGATTTGATTGTTCGCAACAGGCAGATTACCCCCGAGCGCTACGTGCAGATTTCAAGAAATACTTCGCTTTTCTGGGGCGTAATCTGTGTAGGTTCAGCATTTTTCGTTGGTAATATTGCCGACACAGTGATTGAGGCAATCAATAAAATCGGTTCGGTGTTTTATGGACCTATTCTGGCAGTCTTTTGTTGTGCTGTATTGCTGAAGCGCATTAACGGAACAGGCGCTAACGTCGGACTAATTGTAGGAGTAGCTTGTAATCTTTACCTCTGGCTATTTGTACCACAGGTATTTTGGTTTTGGTGGAACCTGATCGGATTTTTAGTTGCAGTTGTTACGGCGCTTGTTGTCAGTCTGGTACAGCCAGAACCCTCTCATACACCGGCCTATGTACTGATTACGCAAACAGATTGGTTGTATGCCACTCTGCTGCTTACATTTTTCGCGATAATGGTGTCATTTGCTTACCTGATGCCCGATTTATGGAAATGGTTACAGATTTAGACTTTGTGCTGCGGCTTTACCTTGAACCGCAGCACAATTTCGCCTGTTTCGGGATGGGTTTCAAAGTAATTTTCTGAGGCGATAACTTCCGCTCCGGTGGTGATTTTCAGCATATTGCTGAGGAAATCCACGCCGCTTTGCAGCACTTGGCGGAGCTTTTCATCGGCAATAAGGGAGAAGGTAGCGGCGGCGCTGTCCTCTTCTGCTGTTACAGGGGTAGTCGGTGCAAGTTCCTGCTGCGGCAAGAGGTCGCCGAGCGATGCGGCTAACTGTTCCAGAAAATGGCTGCGCCCTTCGGCAGATAAATCCACCGAGTCGGGTGTAGCGCCTTCGCCCAGCACGCCCTCTATCAGGTTTTGCTTGAGCAACAGTCCACTTGCAATTTTTTCCTCAATGCTGTTTTCCGCATAAAGATTGATAACTGTCAGGTGTTGTCGCTGTTGTCCGATGCGGTCTATCCTGCCGATGCGCTGCAACTTTTTGGCAGGGTTCCAAGGCAATTCAAAGTTGATGACCGTGTCAGCCATTTGGAGGTTCAGCCCGGCGCTGCCTACGTCGGTACAAAGTAATACTTTGCAAGTCGCATCGTCCGCAAAGCGGTTAATAACTTCCTCTCTGCGGCGAACGGGCACATAGCTGTTCAGTTCCGTAAAGCCAATACCATAGTCAAGCAACATCTTGCCGATTAAATCGCCCATGCGCATCCATTCAGAAAAAATAATCACCTTGCGCGGCTGGTGCAGGATGTCCAATTTTTCAAGCAGGATGTGCCGCAATTCCGCCAGTTTGGGGGAATGATTGGTTTCTTTGTCAATCAGAAAAGTAGAGTTACAAGCCATGCGCATTTTGGCAAGCAGTTGTGTAAGTTTCTGATTGTCAAATGGAGTAATGAGTTTTTTGCCCAAGATAGCGGCAACGCCCTGCGCAAATTCGTTGTGGTACTGTTGCTGTTGCTCGTGCAGCGTTACGGGCACATGCACCTCGCTCACTTCGGGCAGTTCGTCCAGTACATCGGCTTTGGTGCGGCGCAGCAGAATGGGTTTCAGTCGCTCGTGCAGCTCGTGCAGGTTGTAGTAACCTGTGATTTTGTTGCGCTGTTTTTCATCAAAAAAGCAATAGCGGTACGAAAACTCCCACAGCGGCGCAAGAAAACGCGGATCTATGAATTCTACGATAGAATAAAGATCTATCAGGCGATTTTCAATTGGCGTTCCGGTAAGGGCGAGCGTGTGTTTGCGCTGAATTTTTTTGAGCGCCTGCGCGGTTTGTGTAGCAAAATTTTTGATGCGCTGCGCCTCGTCCACAATCAGCAAATCAGGTGCAAAGGCGCTGTTGCGCGTAAAATAACCGACATCTTTCAGCAACAATTCATAATTGACAATAACAAAAAATGCGGAGGAGCTGCCGTAAACCGCCATGCGTTTTTCGGGAGAACCATCGGCAATGAGCGCGGTTTCGCCCGTGAATCGCTCAATTTCCTGTTTCCATTGCTGTTTGAGTGGGGCAGGGCAAACAATCAGTGTACGCTTAAAGCCAAGTAACTGCTTTTTGAAAAGGGCAGCGCCTATTGCCTGTGCGGTTTTGCCCAATCCCATCTCATCGGCAATGATGGCAGCTTCGCGGAAAGTGGCAAATAAAATACCTTGTCGCTGATAATCAAATAGTTCTGTCTTGATTAAAGATGCTGGAACTTGTTGGTGTTGTGCTTGCAGTTCCGCCAGCGCACGGCGATTGAAGGCAGTTTCTAGCTTTTCGGTTACTTCGGGGCGAATCAGGATTTCTTTTAGCGCCGCCGATGCTTCCAGAAATGGCAATAAGTTGAATAAGTCCTTATCGGGCAGTGCAGGCGTAGGGAAATATTGCGCTATCAAAGTACGCGCCTCGCCAGAAGCAGTCGGAGCAAGTGCTGCCGTAATGCGGTACTGATTCAGCGGGTCTAAGAAAATTTCGGTAAAAGGAAACATTTCCGCCTTTGCAGCCTCGTGCAGTCCCTGTTTTTTGGCTGCTGCAAAAGCAAACATCAGGTGCTTGCATGTTCCCAGTTTATTTACCTGATAATCAGGGCACGAGCAGTAGCCGATTTCCTTCGCAAAGTCGCGGAAAGTGATCCGGTAGCCTTTATTTTTTTCGTTGCGCAGCAGATGCTCGCCGAAGGGATTAGCAGCTAATTCTAGCTGATAATGAGCTTGTTGCGCTTTGTCTTTCCGCTCTGCCAGCACGCGCTTTGCCATGCCTTCTTGAGTATAGCGAATGCCCTTATTGGCAGGTGTCGCAATTGTTTGCTGTCTGCTCATCAGGTCAATGGAAGCCATCAGCGCGGCAATGGCAGGCGCATCCCAGCCCTGCACCTGATTGTTGGACTGCTTTTGTACAGCCGTTTCACCGATGCTGATTTTGACTTCTGTATCCTGAAATAAATCCTTTACCAACCAGTGAAAACCCTGCTCGGATTGGGACAATAGTTGGACTGCACCATTGGCAAAAAGCCCGTGCCCCTGTCGGAACATCCATTCCGACGTGTTATTTTTTATTTGGTGTAAGAATATGCGCGCAGTTGCCAGCATTGTCCGAATCGGCCATTTTGCCAAAAAGATAGCAAAAAATACGCTTATGGAAGCATCTGGAGTTCTATGCCTCTGTCGCGTGTGGCAGAGTTGGGGATTGGATTGCCCGCGATCATTCTTTCGGGCGATACACCTTTTTGGGCAAGGTACGCCATTACCGTAGCGGCGCGTTTTTCGCCCAGCCGCGCACTGCCTTCAGGGCATTTAATCTGCATGCGCAAGGTGCCGTTTTCCAGCAAGAAGCTACTGATCCGATCTAATACAGGTCTGGAAGATTCGCTCAGTTTGTCGGTTTGGTTATCAAAAACAATCGAAGGAATTTGCCAGTTAGTCTCGTTGCTCATAGGTTGGAGCAAGATGCTATACTCGCCTTTACCGATCTGCTCGCCCAGTTGCCAGTGCGAGAAAAAGCCCCGCGCAGTTACTTCTATGAAATAGGCATCAATCGGCTTATCTAAGTAAAAGTTGAATCTGCCGTTGGCATCCGTAGAGGTGAATTTGACAGTGCGGGCGGTGTTGATATCAATTAGCTTAATTGTTGCGCGTACGGGTTGATTGCGTTCGGCACTCTTCACAATACCGTTGATGACAAATATAACATCCTGTGCGTCAGATATATTTTCAGTAATCTGTTCTGACGATTGCGCAATGGTTTTTTCTGCTTGCAGGCTGAAACTGCGCTGTACGGTTTTTCCGTTGCTTTCCTCTGCCGTAATGCGGAAGTTTTCCTGATACTGTATTTTACCCTGTTGCCATACGCAGAGCTGAATGTCAGTTTCTACAGGAATTTCTATTTTGTAGTTGCCGTTTACATCTGTGCGTAGTTGGGCTGTCTTACCCGGATGAGTAAACTGGATCTGGGTATTGGCAAGTGGTTCGCCGCGTTTGCCGGTGATTTTGCCTGTCAGCAGCACCTTGACAATCGGGAAAAACTGGTAAATATCGTCGCCGCCCATGCCCCCGGAGCGATTGGATGCAAGGAAGCCTTTGTTGCCGTAGATCTGTAACCAGTAGTCGTCTCCCGTTGAGTTGATAGGGAAACCTACATTTTCAGGTGTACTCCAGTGCTTTTTGACAGGGTCGTATTGTGTTTTGAAAATATCAAATCCGCCGATACTGTTCCAGCCTTTAGAACTGAAATACAGCGTTTTGCTATCGGCAGCGAAAAAAGGGGCAAACTCATCGCGGGTACTATTGATCTCTACGATAGGAAAGGGGAAACTCCACGATCCGTCGGCTTTGAGTTCGGTGTAGAATAAGTCTAAACTACCCGATTCCGGATTAAAAGCTGAAAAAATCAACTTGCGACTCTGATCGTATAGCGTAGCAGCCAATGGGCGGCTTGCTTCAATAAACTGTATTTTCAGTTCGCGCACGATCTGCCAGTTATTGGCTGTAAGTTGGGCAAGCCATAGTTTACCGCCGCCCAGCGCCAGCATTGCTTGTTCGCTATCTACCCATTGTAAAATGATAAGGTCATTTTTTTCCTGATTGCTTTCACTGACCTTGCGCCATTCCCCGTCTTGCTTTTGGACAAGAAACCAACCTTCGCGTTCGGCAATGGTTTTGTTTGCATTGCCCTTACTCTTGCGGATGAACCACAGGCGCTGCCCGCTGGGAAAACTGATAGGTATGCTTTCATTAATAACAGAGTTGATCCCCTGTATATTTTCAATTGCGTAAGTAACAGGTTTGCGCATCAACTCGTCTACATATCCGAGCATAGTCAGGATAGTGGCAGCGTCTTTAGCAAATCGCTTACTTCCGCGCTGTGTCAGGTAGGTGTTAGTGGCTATTTTGCTTTCTTCAAAGCGGTGGTTCATGTAGGCTGCACGCCCGAGCCAATAATGATAATCCTCGATAAAAACGGCTTGTTCCTTAGAAATCAGCTTGAGGTAGTCGTAGGCTGTCCCTGCCTGTTGCAGTTGCAAGTAGCACAAAGCAGCGTAGTATAAAGCCTGCTCGTCTTGTTTGCGTTCGGTGAGCATACTTTCTAACAAAAAGACTGCATCGGCATATTTTTTTGCTTTATAGGCTTTCATCGCCGCTTCGAATGAGGCAATTTTAGCAGCAGACGGCTGCCCTTGCAGCACGCCTATAGCACCTAACGTTATTACAACAACAGCAGAAAGGAATCGGAGCGCTATCAGCCACCTGTTTTTTTGACCTTGTAGCCTTCTTTGAGAAGCCATTCGTAGATTTTTTCCCTAAAATCGCCTTGAATGAGAATAATACCGTCTTTTACGCTACCACCTACGCCGCATTTGGTTTTCAGGGCTTTACCTAAGGCTTCCAGATCGGTGTTACTGCCTATAAAACCCTCTACGATGGTTACTATCTTCCCCGCTCTTTTGCGGTCTAAGAGTAGTCTGAGTTGTTGCTGTGCAGGGGGGAGCGTTTCTTGCTGCTCGTCCGCTGTTTGGTAAATAAAGTCGGGGTTGGTACTGAAAACCACGCCTAAACGATTTTTATGTGATTTTGCCATGACTAACGCAGATCAACTTCTACCACTTTGGGGTATTGTGTCTTGTCAAAATTGAAAAAGGCATCGGCTACAGTAATATCGGGCTGAAAGTTGTTGATTGTATATAGCGAGCGTCGGCCGTTCTTCTCAAAGATTTGCCAGCTTTTAAGATCGCGGGTGCGCCTATTGATCGTTAGTCTGATCTTGAAGTAGTTCAGGTTCTTGTCGTCGGGTGTCAGGTCAATGACATCGAATACCTCGCCATTTTCCTTCTTCTCTTCCATGTAGTTGTACTTGAAGCCCTTTTTGTACATGTTGTACACCTCTGCAGGGTTAATATCTCCGCTTTCCGGATCATATTCGGTGATGGTTACTTCGTTGTCCTCCTTAGAATATGTCCAAACCGTAGTCTGATTATTATACACTTCCTGATTGCCTAATTTCAAGCGAAACTTCGAGCCTTTGACTGTAATGACTCCAGTAAAAGTTTCATCTAGTTTTTCCTGCGGGCTGCGCAATTGATAGCTGAAATCGGCGCGGAAAGCGCTCATTTTCTTGTAGCGATCGCTCATTGCATTTAGAATAGCCTCAGCTTTAGGGTCGCGGGTATTATTCTGGGCAAGAGCAGTGGGTATATAGACATACAGACAAATAGACAGTAGTGCGAAAATTTGCTTCATATAATCACGAATAGTAAAATTGATTGTCAATGTAAGGATTTCAATAATTGTTCCAAAGCGTGTTCGTCGTGCATTAAAACCTTGCGTGCTTTGCTGCCTTCAAAAGGCCCTACAACTCCTGCCGCTTCTAACTGATCCATGATGCGCCCGGCGCGATTATAGCCTAAGCTAAGTTTCCGCTGGATGAGCGAGGTGCTGCCCTGCTGGTGTGCCACTACCAACCGGGCGGCTTCTTCAAACATCGAGTCGCGATTATTCAGATCTACCGTTTTGGTCTCAGCCCCTTCGTCTTCATACTCAGGCAGCAAGTAAGATGTGTCATATCCACGTTGCTCGCCAATAAATTCACAAATTCGCTCTACTTCGTGTGTGTCTATGAAAGCGCATTGGAGGCGGATAATATCCGAACCGTTAGAAAGCAACATATCCCCCTGACCAACGAGTTGCTCCGCACCGTTGCTATCCAAGATCGTCCGACTGTCCACCCGAGAAGACACCTTAAACGACAAGCGTGCCGGAAAATTGGCTTTGATAATGCCCGTGATAACATTGACCGAAGGACGCTGCGTAGCAACTACTAAGTGTATGCCAATCGCACGTGCCAACTGTGCCAGACGAGCGATCGGTGTTTCTACCTCTTTACCCGCAGTCATCATCAAGTCTGCCAATTCGTCAATAATCAATACAATATAAGGCAGGAAGCGGTGTCCCTCCTGCGGATTGAGCATTCGGTGGGTAAACTTATGGTTGTACTCCTTAATATTTCGACAACCCGCATCTTTAAGCAAGTTATAGCGCACATCCATCTCAATACACAAAGAATTGAGCGTATGGATAACTTTTCGCGTATCAGTAATAATCGGTTCTTCCGAATTGGGCAGCGTCGCCAGAAAATGACGTTCAATGCGATTAAACAGTGTCAGCTCTACCTTTTTAGGATCAACAAGTACAAATTTCAACTCCGATGGATGCTTTTTATATAGTAAGGACGCAAGAATAACGTTTAATCCTACCGATTTACCCTGTCCTGTAGCGCCAGCCATCAACAAGTGTGGCATTTTAGCCAAGTCTGTTACAAATACCTCATTTGAAATTGTTTTACCTAGTACAATTGGTAATGCCTTATCGCTGTTAACAAACTTTTCATGCGTAATGATTGAACTCATGCTAACCATCTCGCGATTTTTATTCGGCACCTCTATGCCAATCGTACCACGTCCGGGAATAGGTGCAATGATACGAATTCCCAAAGCCGATAGGCTGAGCGCAATATCATCTTCAAGTGTTTTTATGCGCGAAATCTTTACGCCTGCCTGTGGTACAATTTCATACAGCGTTACTGTCGGGCCAATCGTAGCTTTAATGCTTGAGATGCCAATTCGGAAGTTGCTCAGCGTTTCTACAATCCTATCTTTATTCTGCTCAAGCTCTTCTTTAGTAACACGAACCTTGCTGATTTCGGGCTGATCCAGCAGATCCGGCGTAGGATACTTATAGGAGCCAAGATCCAGTTTATGATCGTATAAGCCAAAGCGCACATAGGCAGGCTCATTGATAAGCGACTCGTCTTCCTCAGTCTGATCGGCAAACGTATCAGAAGATTCCGTAGGGTCTTCAATGCTAAAAACAGGAGATGACTGCACAGGGACAGAAGGTGTGGCAACATTCGGATTGTCAAAATCTTCATCTTCGTACATCACTTCACCCCGCAACATAGACTGAGGGGGCTGGTGAGCCGATTGCTCAGACTCCTTTGGCACATAACCGGATGTCTTGTGAGCAGTAGCTTGTCGCAGGTTATTCAGAATTGCCTCTGCCGGATTGAAATTATTGCGTACATCTTCGGTAGCTGCTGCAGCCTTGCTTTTGATCTGTTGTGCGGTTTGCTGCGCTTTTTGCTGGAAGTTCAGCAACGTATCTAAGTCAAAGCTATAAACCATGAATATAATAAATGCAATTAAGAGCAACAGCAATACTGCCCATCCCATAAAGTTATACAGTCCTTGCGCAAGTCCATAACCAATACCGCCGCAAAGAAAACTGTATTGGCTTTCAGATTCAGTAATTAGCACTAAGTAGCCGAAAGAGGTACTCAACCAAAATAGAAAGAAAGTAAAAATCTTAGCAGACTGCCAACCTGTGAATAAACTGCGCTGGAATACAAGCAGCCATCCGCCGTTCAAAAAAATGGGAACAAACAAAAAGGATGCAACGCCAAACCATTGATAGATAAAGTAATAAGATAGAATCGCACCGAACCGCCCTAACCAGTTGCGGGCAGTCGCACCCGACGAGTCCCACGACTCTACAATACTCTGGTCAGCATCTCCCGTAGAAAAGTAGGAAAGAAACGAAAGCAGCAATACTATCGAGAATGCTATCATCAGTAGCCCGAGTGTGATAAAGAAACGCCTGTCTTGCAAGAAGGCCGTCAGATCCTTTAACTTGAACAAAGATGCTGAGCTACTGTTCCTTTTCTTTTTATATAAGTTGCGTTTGGCAGCCATCAGATAGATTGTAATTTTGAGAACTGTTTTAATTACAATGACAAAGTTACTGTTTATCACATAAGTAACATGAAATTAGCCGTATCTTTCCTTATGCTTGTAATGGACAAAGGAAAAATAATTGCAAAAACTTTAGGGAGGGTATTGCGTAATTCGATTACGCACTCCAATTTTGCAGTCCCTAATCGAATACCCTCGCACGGGTGATACGAGACAAAATGGGATAAAAAAGTTCATTAAAATTTGGTTTTAAAGCATTTATTACTTAACTTTGTAATTCTAATCGCATATGAAATGAACGTATGCTATAGTTTAGATGAGTAAGTTCTAACCCTCAACTTTTTTGAGTTTTTTTTACAATTTTTGTGCCTTATTTTATCTTAACATCCTACAATTGAGGAGTTGAGTAAATAGCTAAGTGAGATTGAGGATTGAAAAAACATTTTTTCTTAAGTAAGTTTTGAAATCAAGGGATGTTTATTACTTTTGCAGCCCGAAACTGGGAAGTCTGACAGGGGGTTAGATGCGATTGAAAAAAGAGGGTTAAAAAGTTGCTGCAAAGTATTTGGAAGTTAGAAAAACGCTTATTACTTTTGCAGCCCAAAATTGGGAAATCTGACGGGGGGTTAGATGCGATTGAAAAAAGAGGATTAAAAAGTTGCTGCAAAGTATTTGGAAGTTAGAAAAACGCTTATTACTTTTGCAGCCCGAAATTGAGAGAGATTCTC
>NZ_JBRCHD010000006.1:0-48588 GCF_053489755.1 Rhodoflexus sp. | reverse complement strand
TGAAAGGCATCTGCTAGCCGTTGTAATTCCTGCCGCAGGCGCAAGGCTAAGTTGTCTGTCTGATAAGTGAGTTGCGCAAAACTCAAATGAATCACCGGACTTGTGCGCTGCCAGTCAATTTGATCTTCAATCCAAAGTCCTCTGAATAATTCCTGATTGCCCAGAAATATCTCTTTCATCGTGCTGATCAGCAGCGACTTACCAAAGCGACGCGGACGGGATAGAAAGTAGTATTTCCCCTGATCTATCAAGCGGAAAATATGCGGCGTTTTGTCGATATACACATAACCGCCTCTGCGCAGTTCGCCAAAATCCTGTATGCCGATAGGATATTTCTGAATCATAGCTTAAAAATAAGGTTTTCGGCTGATTTGCCCCAAAAAATTGCGATTTGAGTGCCAAGCGGCTAATTTAACGCCGCAAAATTTATTCATTCTTTGTTATCAGTAGATATGAAGCAACTTCTCTATGCCTTTCTGCTCACGTTAGTGGCAGCTATGGGTACTCGTGTGCAAGCGCAGGAGCTATCCTATTACCTGCCCGATTCGGTCAAATACAATCCTGCCATACCAACACCTGAATCTGTTTTGGGATACAAATTTGGTGCATGGCATATGACCCACGATCAGATGGTTTATTATTTCCGTGCGCTGGCAGCAGCATCCGACCGCGTAAAAGTGGATGAGTTTGGGCACACCTATGAAGGTCGTCCGCAGTTGTTGGTCATTATTTCCTCTGCCAAAAATCAGAGTAACATGGAAAATCTGCGGCAGCAACACCTCCAACTCAGCGATCCTGCTAAATCGGCATCGCTGAATTTGGAAAGTATGCCTGTCGTGACATGGATGGCGGCGACTATTCACGGCAACGAGCAGAGCGGGGTAGGTGCGATGGTACTGACTGCTTACCACTTGGCGGCGGCGCAAAGCGCCCGTGTGGAAGAAATGTTGGACAAGATGATTGTAGTGATGGAACCCTGTCAAAATCCAGACGGTATGAACCGTTTTTCCACTTGGGTGAATATGCACAAAAGCATTGGTACAACATCATCAGACCCCGCTGCGCGTGAATTCAACGAAAACTGGCCGGGAGCACGTACCAATCACTATTGGTTTGATCTGAACCGTGACTGGTTGCCTGCGCAGCACGTAGAAAGCCGCAATCGTCTGGTAAAATATCATGAATGGAAGCCCAATGTGGTAGCCGATCAGCACGAGATGGGCACTAATGCAACTTACTTTTTCATGCCCGGCGAACCTTCGCGTACTAATC
The DNA here is from genome assembly GCF_053489755.1 of Rhodoflexus sp. Lineage (NCBI taxonomy): Bacteria > Pseudomonadati > Bacteroidota > Cytophagia > Cytophagales > Thermoflexibacteraceae > Rhodoflexus > Rhodoflexus sp. Next base: position 47,316 of record NZ_JBRCHD010000006.1, on the reverse strand, counting down.
CACTAACTCCACCTGTTAATCAGGAGCTTACTGTAAAGTTTAGCCGCTATCATGCCTCTTTTTTAGATCGCATTCAGTCGGCTTATTATTCCAAGGAGGGATTTGACGACTTCTACTATGGCAAAGGCTCTACTTATCCCGATGGCAACGGTGCTGTAGGGATTCTGTTTGAGCAGGCAAGTTCACGCGGTCATGCACAGGAGAGTGAAAACGGCATTTTAACCTATCCTTTTACGATTCGCAACCAATTGGCTACCTGCCTTTCTACTTTGCAGGCATCCTACGACCTGCGTCTGGATCTACTGAAAATGCAGCGCGATTTCTATCAGTCTGCCGTGCGCGATGCCAATGCCTCGCCTGTAAAAGGCTATGTATTTGGCGATACTTTTGACAAAGGACGCAACTATCATTTTGTGGAATTGCTGCGCCGTCATCAGATAGAAGTTTACGAACTGAAAAACAGCACACAAGCCGGTGGATTGACCTTCCTGCCTGCGACGAGCTACGTAGTACCTACCTCGCAGCCACAATACCGCTTAGTGCGCTCTATTTTTGAAAAAACGCTGGGCGAATATTACAAAGACAGCCTTTTCTACGACGTTACTACGTGGACAATGCCGCTGGCTTTTGGTATGCCTTATGCCGAATTGCGCACTCCTATAGGCGCATTGCTGGGCAATAAAATTGAAGGAATGCCGCAAATGCCTAAAGGCGAAATCATTGGCGGGGTAAGCAGCTATGCCTATATTTTCGAGTACGATGAGTACTACGCCCCTAAAGCACTCTACGAAATTTTGAATAGAAATATTTCAGCGCGAGTGGCTGCCCGTCCTTTTGAAATCACACTGGCAGATGGCAGCAAGCGCAAGTTTAACAGTGGCGCAGTTACCGTGATGGCAGGTGCAAACCCGCAGATGACGCACGAAATGCTCAAAGCTATTGCCGAGCAGACAGGAGTAACTGTTTTTGCTGTGAAGACAGGTTTGGCAGAGGCAGGCCCAGATCTGGGTGGGCGCTACTTCCAAAAAGTGCGCAGACCTTCAGTATTAGTTTTTGCCGGACAAGGCACCAGCAGCTACGATGTAGGCGAAATCTGGCATCTGTTTGACAACCGCTTCCGCATCCCTATCAGTGTAGTAGATTTGCGCGATGCCGGACGTGCCAACTTAGACCGCTACAATACTATCATCATGGCAAACGGCAGCTACCCGGAAATAGGACAGGCGCTGCAAAACCGCCTGAAAAGTTGGGTACAAAACGGCGGAACACTCATTGCGATCGAAAATGCGGTTGCATGGGCAGCTCGCAACGGTTTGACAGATGCCTCTTTCAAACCTGAACGCAGAGACTCTGTTCAAATGAATGTGCTTTATGCAGACTTAGAAAGTCTGGCAGGCGCACAGCAAATCGGCGGCAGTATTTTTGAAACCCGCTTAGATCTGACGCATCCGCTGGCTTACGGCTATCGCAACAATTCGCTGAGCCTGTTCAAAAACAACAAACTATTTTTGAAACGCGGCAATAATTCGGCAGTTAGCCCGCTGAACTACACAGCTAACCCATTGCAAAGCGGTTATATTTCCAAACAGAATTACGATCAAATCAAAAATAGCGGTGCTGTTCATGTAAGCGCACAGGGCAGAGGCAGAGTTATCAGTATGACTGAAAGCCCTAACTTCCGCGGATTCTGGTACGGTGGAACCAAGTTGTTTATGAACAGCGTATTCTTCGGCAACCTGATTCGCACTTCGTTTGGTTCTTTTGGCGAAGAAGAAGAGTAAGTTTGTGGCAATCATTTCATTTTCCGATTTATGAAAACAGCAGAAATACACACCAAACATGGTGTAATGAAGATAGCATTCTTCGAGAAGGATGCCCCAGGTACAGTAGCCAACTTTGTCAAGCTCGCTACATCCGGCTTTTACGATGGTTTGATTTTCCACCGCGTCATACCCGGTTTTGTTGTGCAGGGCGGCTGCCCCAACGGCATCGGCAATGGCGGACCGGGCTACAAAATCCCGTGCGAATTAGACGGCGACAACCAGTACCACGATACCGGCGTACTTTCTATGGCACATGCAGGTCGTAATACAGGCGGCTCGCAGTTTTTTATTTGCTACAACCGCGAAAACACCAAGCACTTAGACCGCAAACATACCGTCTTCGGCAAAGTCGTAGAAGGGTTGGAAATTATCCCCAAAATCAAGCAGGGCGATAAGATGGACAAAGTTGTGATTAACGAAGAGGCATAATTTCAGGAACGCTGATAACACGGATACAGGCAGATAACACAGAAAAAAGCGGATTTAATTAATAAAAAAATCTGCGAAAAACTGCGTTGTCTGCATTTATCAGCATTCCAAAATTCGGAATAGGTTGATATTTTCCACCTTCATCCGCGTGCTATTTGCATTTTATATCATTTCTAATCCGGTATAACCGACCGTAAAACCGTAAATATGAAATACATTAAACTACTGCTTTCGCTTGCCATTACCGCTGCGCTGGTTTTGGGGCTGAATAATAAGTTTGGGCAGGTGCCGCCGCTGGGCAAATTCCTGAACCCTTTCGATGGCTTTTGGCAAAATGCACAGAATAAGGATCAGGTGCAGAGTGCGCCTGCTGATGTACGCCTCGACGGGCTGAAAGGCAAGGTGCAGGTAATTTATGACGACCGGTTAGTACCGCATATTTTTGCTGAAAATGATGAAGACCTGTATTTTATGCAGGGTTACATAACAGCGCAGCACCGCCTCTGGCAGATGGAATTTCAGACACATGCCGCTGCAGGGCGCGTATCCGAAATTGTAGGCAAAGCTGCTGTTGATTTTGACCGCACCAACCGCCGCAAAGGAATGATGTTCGGTGCTGAAAGAGCTATTCAGCAGATGGATACTATCCCGCTGGCAAAAATGATGTTAAATAGTTATGCCAACGGCGTAAATGCGTATATCAATAGCCTCAGCCTCAAAGACTTACCGGTAGAATATAAGTTGCTCGACTATCGTCCCGAAGAGTGGACACCTGTTAAAACAGCCCTGTTGCTCAAATACATGGCCAACACATTGGCTTCGGGTGACGATGCAATTGAGAACACCAACGCACTCAAACTGTTGGGGCGCGAAACATTTGACTTGTTGTTCCCCGAATACCATCCCGAGCAAGCGCCAATCGTACCGACCGATGGCAAATGGAACTTTGAGCCGCTAAAAGTCAATACGCCCAATGTTCAGTTTTCCGATAGATTTTACCATGTAATACCGATGCCTAAAACCGAACCCGGTGTAGGCAGCAACAACTGGGCAGTAGCAGGCAGCAAAACCGCATCCGGTAATCCCATCCTTTGCGACGATCCGCACCTGACGCTCAGCCTGCCTTCTATCTGGTACGAAATGCAACTCGTAGCACCCGGAGTAAACGTGTATGGCGTAACGCTGCCTGGCGCACCCAATATTATCATTGGCTTTAATAACGATGTAGCATGGGGCGTAACCAATGCCCAGCGCGATCTGGTGGATTTATATGCCATTCAGTACAAGGACGACTCGCGCAATGAGTATTTTCTGGACGGCAGGTGGGAAAAAACCAGCAAGCGCATTGAAGAAATCAAAGTGCGCGGGGATAAGCCCTACTACGACACGGTGGTTTACACCCACTGGGGGCCCGTTGCCTACGACGAAACATTCCATCAGGACAAACAGCACAGCGACCTCGCGATGCGCTGGATTGCACATGACCCCTCGCTGGAGCTACTGACCTTCTACTACCTCAACCGCGCCAAAAACTATCAGGAATATGTATATGCGCTGACTTTTTACGACTGTCCCGCGCAGAACTTTGCCTTTGCCGCTACCAACGGCGATATAGCCATGTACATTCAGGGCAAATACCCGATTAAGTGGCGCGAGCAGGGCAAATTTATTCTGGACGGAACAACCACAGCATCTGCTTGGCAGGGTTATATTCCTGACGAACAGAACGTACATGTACTAAATCCTAAGCGTGGTTATGTAAGTTCTGCTAATCAGCATCCAACTGATACGCTCTATCCTTACTACGTCCATGCAACCAACTTCGAATACTACCGCAACCGCCGCATCAATCAGTTATTGGATTCCATGACAGGGATTACCCCGCAGATGATGATGGAAATGCAGAACGATAATTACAATCTGAAAGCAGCGGAAAGTTTGCCGTATTTCCTCGCGCAGGTAGATGTAAATGCGCTCAACGCGCAGCAAAAGGCAGCCTATCAGTTACTGCAAAAGTGGGATTTCTATAACCATGCAGACATGGAAGCGCCAAGCTACTACGAAGCGTGGTGGGATAAGTTGTTCCCGCTGATTTGGGATGAGTTGCGCGGTAGTGGTATTCCTTATTCCCGTCCCGATGCTTTTACAACAATCAAGCTCCTGAAAACCAAGCCACAGCATCCATTATTTGATAATAAAGGTACTCCTGATTTAGAAACAGCAAAAGAAATTATTGCCAAAGCATTTTTGCAGGGCATAGACAGCGTGAATAGCTGGAAAAAAGCCAACGACAACAAAATGCCTTTGTGGGCAGACTACAAATCTACTTCGGTGCAGCATTTGGCGCGTTTGGAGCCTTTTAGTGTAAGTAAAGTTCGCAATGGGGGCAACCATAACATCATCAATGCAAGCAGTGAACGCAACGGCCCTTCGTGGCGCATGGTGGTAGAATTGGACAAAAAAGGCGTAAAAGGCTGGGGGGTTTATCCGGGCGGACAGTCAGGCAATCCGGGTAGTCCTTATTATATCAATATGATTGACACCTGGCGCGATGGCAAGCACTACGAACTCTTGTTTATGCAAAGCCCGACACAATCGGTAAAAAATATGCTGTTCCGGCAAACTTTTTCTAACTAAAAATTCGCTGTTACAACTATGTTTTTGATTCGGATAATTACCTTGGCAGTGGTTTGTGCTGTGTTCCACGTGCTCTTGCCCGGCAATGCAGTATATGTAGTGGCAGCAGTTTCGCTGATTTTTGGAGTTATTTTCGGCAAAAAACCCTTTCAGGCATTTTTGATGGGCTTGCTGGGGGTTGGCTTGCTGTGGGGTGGCTATGCGGCTTGGCTCGACCAGATGACTGATTCTATTTTGGGAGCAAAGGTCGCCGCCATATTTTCTCTACCCAATGCCCTAATTTTGGCGGTAGTTACCGGACTGATTGGTGGACTGTTGGGCGGATTTGCTGCCTTATCCGGTGCGCTGATGCGTAAGCTGGTATAAAACAATAAAAATATGCAGGCGCTCAAACAAACCAATTTTCAATTTCCCGTACAAACGGGCTTTTATCGCGGCAAAGTGCGCGATGTGTATTTTTTTGGCGATAGGCTGGCTATTGTGGCTTCCGATCGTATTTCAGCCTTTGATGTGGTGCTGCCGCGTGCTATTCCCTACAAGGGGCAGGTACTCAACCAGATTGCAGCGCACTTTCTGCAAGCCACTGCCGATATTGTGCCCAACTGGTTAGAAGCAATGCCGCATCCGCAGGTGAGCATTGGCAAGCGCTGTGAGCCTTTTCGGGTGGAAATGGTCGTTCGTGGCTATCTGGCCGGTCATGCGTGGCGCGAGTATAAAGCAGGCAGGCGCAGCATCTGCGGCGAACCAATGCCTGAAGGTATGCGCGAAAACGACGCATTCCCGCAGCCGATAGTTACGCCAACAACCAAAGCCGAAGCCGGACACGATCAGGATATTTCCGAAGCCGAAATTCTGGCGCAAGGAATTGTAAGCCCAGAAGATTACGCTATTCTAAAAAAATATACGCTGGCTCTCTACCAACGCGGCGTTAAAATGGCAGCGGCACGCGGGCTGATTCTGGTAGATACCAAGTACGAGTTCGGCAAGTGGAACGGACAGATTTATCTCATTGACGAGGTGCATACGCCCGACTCTTCGCGCTATTTCTATGCAGAGGGCTATGAAGAAAGGCAAGCCAAAGGCGAGCCGCAGCGGCAACTTTCCAAAGAGTTCGTTCGCGAGTGGCTCATGGCAAACGGTTTTCAGGGCAAAGAAGGGCAGCAAATCCCAACGATGGACGATGAGCGCGTTGCAGCCATTTCCGAGCGATACATAGAACTCTACACACAGATTACCGGCAAACCCTTCCAAAAACAGGAATATGCCAATATTCTACACGATATTGAGTCTGCCATTCAAACTTTTTTGGAAGACTGAGTATCTTTACGCAAATCATTGAATTATGCAGCATACCGTAGAAAAATATGATAGATACACACTGCTTGCAGTGCAAGAAGAAAAGTTAGCCACTACGATCTCCCCTTTGCTAAAGGCTGAAATTGTTAGGCTGTTTCAGGAAGACCATGCTACCAATCTGATCATTGATATGTCAGAAATCAAGTACGTGGACTCTTCGGGGCTTAGTGCAATACTGGTAGCTAACCGATTAGCTAACGAGGCAGAGGGAATACTGGTGCTGGTAGGTGTTAACGATCACGTAATGAAACTGATTACTATTTCAAAGTTGGATAATGTGCTAACCATTGTCCCGACTGTGGCCGAAGCCGTAGATGCTATTTTTCTAAGCCAGATAGAGCGCGATTTGGGTGCGGAGGGAGAATAAACAACAAAATTAAGCGTTCGGCGTTTTGCGCAGCTTTAAGTCTGTTGAATGTAGTTTTCAGCAGACTTTTCGTTTTTTTTTAGTTAAATTTTCAAATAGAAAAGGTTTGATTGATGAACTGGTTAGCTACTATAGCTGAAAATCCTTTTTATGAGTTCAGTCTCATCCTTTTACTCGCTGTATTGTTAGGCGCTTTAGGGCAGTTCTTACGACAGCCGTTGGTTGTGGTGTTTATTGTGCTTGGTATAATCGTAGGCCCTTCGGCACTTGATATTGTCAAGTCTAAGGCAAATATTCATTTACTGTCTGACATAGGTATTGCAATCTTGCTCTTTATCGTAGGGTTGAAGTTAGACTTGCGCATTATTAATTCAATCGGCAAAATAGCCCTGATGACAGGACTTGGGCAAGTGATTTTCACTTCCCTGATCGGCTATCTGATCGGCATATTATTAGGTTTTCCACCTTTGCATAGTTTTTACATAGCCGTTGCTCTTACTTTTTCAAGCACAATCATCATCGTCAAACTGCTGTCGGACAAAAAAGAAATAGACTCGCTACACGGACAAATTGCGATCGGTTTCCTGATTGTACAAGATATTGTTATCATTCTGGTAATGATTATTCTTTCTGCTATGCGTAAAGGTGGCGACGTATCCCTAGTGCAAGATCTGGCAGGGACGTTGTTGTCTGGCACTGTACTGGTGGGTATAATAGCACTAATGGCACGTTTTTTTATTCCGCCTTTGAGTTTGTGGGCTGCCAAATCACAAGAGCTTCTAAGTTTATTTGCCGTCGCATGGGCTGTTTCACTTGCTTCTGCAAGCGAAATGATGGGCTTTAGCCGTGAAGTTGGAGCTTTTTTGGCAGGTGTAAGTCTTGCTTCTTCCAAATTCAGAGATGTGATTGGTAGTCGGCTAACCAGTTTACGCGATTTTCTACTGCTCTTTTTCTTTGTTCACTTAGGCGCTACTCTGGATCTCAAACTTATTGGTAGTCAGGCAGATGCAGCATTTATTTTCTCCGTTTTTGTGTTGATAGGAAATCCTATCATTGTCCTTGTGATTATGGGGCTGATGGGCTACAAAAAACGCACATCCTTTCTGGCAGGGCTGACAGTGGCTCAGATTAGCGAGTTCTCGCTCATTTTTGCAGGGCTGGGATTGGCTGTAGGGCACATAAATGAGGAGATAGTAGGGCTAATCACTTTGGTAGGGCTAATTACTATTGGACTTTCTACATACATGATCCTGTATTCTCACAATTTATATAACCGGTTAGCTACTGTACTAACCATCTTCGAAAGAAAGATTCCTTACAGAGAAACAACAGAAATCATTGATGAGCAGGCAGAGTATGACCTGATCATTTTTGGTTACGGGCGCTTCGGCAGCAAACTTATTGATTTGCTTAAGGAGCATCCTTCTGTCCGTTATCTATGTGTGGACTTTGATCCGTTCGTTGTCCGAAGAGGGCAGGAAAGGGGGGATACGATTATCTACGGCGACATTGAAGACCCTGACCTGCTTGCACATATTCCGTTTAGAAGCAGTAAGTGCATTATTAATACTGTTCCGGACGCAGATATTGCACGCCATCTTATTAATACGCTCAGACATGAGAACTATAGTGGCAGCATATTTCAGGTAGCGGTCAATGATCAGCATCGGTCGAAGTTGGAAGGGTGTGGCGCAGATCGGATACTAATGCCTCATAGCATGGCTGCAGCCAATTTCTACAGTGATATTCTCATGGCATTAATCACAGAGGCATCGCAGAAAACCAGTAAAATGGCGTAGTTTGCAAACAACAAACTTGCACATATGTTTTATTAAGTGTTGCAACAGTTAAGAGCGCAGTTTAGAGTTATTCTAAATTAGCTTTTTGTGTGATACACTACGCAAAAAAGCCTCAAAATGAACTTTGTAAGCAACTATTTTTCTATCTGTAGGTGCTACTGAAGTTTGTTATCACTGATTCGGCAATTAACTTTGCAATACAAAAGCAAGCGTGTGAACGCGATTATACATTAATATACTATTCAACTATATAACGATGCTCAGGTTTAAGTTCTCATCTCTATTGGGGTTAGTTGTTTGGTGTGTCTTTGCTTTTTCCGCACCTGCGTTTGCACAGGCAGACGGTGATGGTGATGGAGACGGTGGAGCCGCCGACAGCGCTCCTGCTGCTCCTGCAGCGGGTGGTGTAGCAGGTCTATCTACAGACCAGGCTATTATTGATCAAGGGCAGGACCTCTTTAACGCCAACTGTAGGCAGTGTCATGCGGTACATGAAAAAGTTGTAGGACCGGCAATGGCTAATGTGTACGAACGGCGTACGGTGCCTTGGCTGATTAATTTCATTAAATATCCACAGCGTGTCATTGAAAGCGGCGATGCTTATGCGGTGGCACTCTACAAAGAGTACCAGCAATATATGCCTAACCACGACTTCCTGAAAGATGATGAGATTAAAGCTATTCTTTCATGGATACAGGCAGAAACAATTAAAGGCCCTACAGTTGCTGCAGCGGCTACTGCTGCTGGCGGCGCTGCAACTGGTGGCGCTGCAACTGGTGGTGGTGCCGATAACTCGGGTTTGCTGACCGCTATTATAGCAGGTTTGGCTTTCCTCTTAGTGGTTACCCTTGCAGTACTTGCCCTGATGGCTGCAACCCTGAGCAAATACCTCCGAAAAGAATCCAACCTTTCTGAGGAAGATAGAGAACTGCTCGAGCAACGTACAGATTGGGCAGGTGTCTTCAAGAGCCAAGCCTTTATTGGTATTACAGCATTTGTATTTGTGGCACTTGTACTCAAGGCAACTGTAGAAGGATTGATTACGATCGGTGTACAACAAGGTTATGCGCCTACGCAACCAATTCCATTCTCACACAAGTTACATGCCGGACAGTACGAAATTGACTGTAAGTATTGCCATACAGGTGTAGAGAAAGGTAAATCTGCTAATATTCCTTCGGCTAATATCTGTATGAATTGCCACAATGCAATTAAGACTACTTCGCCGATTATTCAGAAGATCTACGAACACATTGAGAAGGATGAGCCTATCCAGTGGGTACGTGTACACAACCTGCCCGACTTAGCCTACTTTAACCACCAGCAGCACGTAAAAGTTGCAGGATTAGAATGCGAAAACTGCCACGGAAATATCAAAGAAATGGAAGTAGTGCAGCAGGTTTCACTCTTGACAATGGGCTGGTGCATAGACTGTCATCGCAAAACAGAAGTAAATGCGAAAGACAATGCATACTACGACAACTTAGTACAGCTACACGCTAAGTCTTCTAAGACACCTATGCGCGTGGAAGATATTGGTGGTTTGGAGTGCGCAAAGTGTCACTATTAATAATGACGGACAATCTCAAGACGAGTAAAACCATTTTTTCGTAACCCTTGACGACTGAGTAATGGAAGAGACAAAAAAAATATATTGGAAAGGTATTGAAGAGCTTACAAACGATGCAGAGTTTGTAAAGTATGCAGAAAAAGAGTTTCCTCACTACCTGCCCATCAAAGACAGCTATGGCGATAACGAATCTGCAGCACCTAGCCGCCGCGACTTTCTGAAGCTGATGGGCTTCAGCGTAGCCGCTGTATCGCTGGCTGCCTGTGAAGCACCTGTAAAGAAGGCAATTCCATGGTTGAATAAGCCTGAATCTGTTGATCCGAGCATTGCAAACTACTATGCCTCTACATTCATAGATGGCAGCGATTATTGTTCGGTAGTAGTAAAAACCCGCGACGGACGCCCAATATTTATTGAAGGAAATACATTCTCTAACGTATCCAAAGGTGGTATAAGCGCAACTGCTACTGCCTCTATCATGTCTCTGTATGACATCGAGAAGGCAAAAGCACCTTCTAAAGGCGGAAAACAGACCGATTGGGCAACACTTGACAAGGAAGTTACAGATCAGTTGTCGAAAATAGCACAGGCAGGCGGACAGATTTGCATTGTGAGCAACACGATTATGAGTCCTTCTACGCAGAGTGTGATCAATGACTTCATTGCCAAATATCCAACAGCTAAGCATATATCTTATGATCAGGTTTCTGCGCATGGTATTCTGCAAGCTAACGCCCGCCAGTTTGGCAAGGCGATGATACCGTCTTATCACTTTGATAAAGCAGAAACTATCGTAACAATTGGAGCTGACTTTCTTGGTACATGGATTTCGCCTGTAGAATATTCCAAGCAGTTCAATACTACCCGCAAAATAGGCAAGGACAAAAAGGTAATGTCTCGTCTGTATGCTTTTGAGTCAATCATGAGCATTACCGGCGCTTCGGCTGATTATCGCACTCCCATCAAACCGTCGCAGGAAGGACTGGTAGTGGCTAAACTCTATAACCTGATTGCACAGAAGACAGGTAAAGCAACTGTACAGGTAACAGACATAAGGATACCCTATATAGAAGCTGCTGCCGATAAACTTTGGAATACTAAGGGTAAATCGCTGGTCGTAAGTTCATCTAATGATGTGAACGTTCAGTTGATGGTAAATGCTATCAATGAAATGCTGGAAAGCTACGGTGCTACCATTGATACTGCAATTCCTTCTTTCCAGAAAAGGGGTAATGATGCCGAAATGGCAGCCTTCGTAAAAGAGGTAGCAAGCGGCGGAGTACAGGCAGTGATTTTCCTGAACGCAAATCCTGTTTATGATCATCCAATGGGTGCTTCATTGGAAGCCGCATTAAAAGGCAGGAAAGTACAACTAACAGTAGGTATTTCAGATCGCATGAATGAGACTACCTCGCTGTGCGCATATCATGCTCCGGACAGTCATTTCCTTGAGTCGTGGAACGATGCTGAGCCTAAGAAAGGACATTTCAGCCTTTGCCAACCTACGATTGCTCGTATATTCAACACCCGTCAGGCACAGCAGTCGTTGCTTACTTGGGCAGGTTCTGAAACTGATTATTATGCCTATATCCGCAATTTCTGGAAGGCAAACCTATTCAAGTTGCAAAACAAAGAGAGTGAATTTGAGGCTTTTTGGAATCGCTCATTGCATAATGGCGTGTTTGAACTTGCCGAACTAGGTAGTTATACTTCTGTATTTGAGAAGTCAGGCAGCCCATCTTCAATAGATCTGAATGCTGTGGCTGCGCAAATAGCTGCCGACTATAAGGCCGGTAATGCAATCGAGTTGGTTCTTTATCAGAAAGTGGTTGTGGGAACTGGCTCACAGGCAAATAACCCCTACCTACACGAAACCCCTGATCCAATTTCGAAGGCTTGCTGGGGTAATTATATCTCTGTTCCGGTGTCAATGGCAACTCAATTGGGCTTTACACAAAAAGAAGGCAAGACACAGATAGGTAAATTAACTGTCGGTAAAATAGCAGTTGAACTTCCTGTGCTGATCCAGCCGGGGCAGGCAAAAGAAACAGTAGCTCTTGCAATTGGCTTTGGCCGCAAAGATGCAGGCAAGGTAGCTACTGAGGCGGGGGGGGCTAATGCCTATCCGCTGGCATCTATGCTGGGCGATGCTGTGCGTTTTGCCAATATCCAAGATATTAAATTAGAGAAGGTAGAACAGCGCACGCGCTTGCCACAAACCCAAACGCACGAAACTTTCATGGGGCGCCAAAGCATCATCCAAGAGAGCACTTTGGCCGAATATGTGAGAAATCCAAAGGCTGGTCGTTATGAGCCGATGATTGCTACATACAAAGGCATGGAGCGTCCGACGGATATTTCGATATGGGATATTCGCGGCGATGGCTACGGCAAAAAGTCTGCTGAATTGACCGACTACGAAAAAACACTCTGGGAGAACAGAAAAGAAGCAATGGGCGTTTCTTCCGGTGCTGCCGATATTCACGTGTACGCCAACCACCACTGGGGCATGGCGATTGATTTGAATTCTTGCACGGGATGCTCTGCTTGCGTGGTGGCATGTCATATAGAAAATAACGTTCCGATTGTTGGTAAGAAAGAAATTATCAATCGTCGCGAAATGCACTGGATTCGCATTGACCGTTACTACAGTTCAGATGGCGCACCGAAAGACTACGATGCGTTGGAGATTGTTTCCGAAAACCCGGAAGTAGTGTTCCAGCCGATGATGTGCCAGCACTGTAACAACGCACCATGCGAGACAGTATGTCCGGTTGCCGCTACTACACACAGTTCGGAAGGTCTCAACCAAATGACTTACAACCGTTGTGTAGGTACGAAGTATTGCGCTAACAACTGTCCGTATAAAGTACGTCGTTTCAACTGGTTTAAATACTATCAAAATGATGAGTTTGATTACCACATGAACAACGATTTGGGTCGTATGGTATTGAACCCAGATGTTACCGTTCGTTCACGTGGGGTAATGGAGAAATGCTCTCTATGTGTGCAGCGTATTCAGTCCGGTAAATTGAAGGCCCGTAGCGAACAGCGCCGTCCTGTTGATGGAGAAATCACAACAGCATGTGCCTCGGCTTGTCCCGCTGATGCAATCGTGTTCGGCGATTTGAACGATCCTTCATCTCGCATTTCTAAGTTGCTCGATAACGAGATAAGAGAGCGTGCTTACAACGTTCTACACGAGATCGGCACAAAACCAAACGTATATTACCTCACCAAAATCCGCAACAAGGACAAGGCGCAGGCATAATCAAGTTCAGGGAAATTAAAACTTACCGCATATGCAAATTATATCTGAAGTAAGGGAACCCTTGGTAACCGGTGGTAAAACTATTAAAGACGTTACCAATGACATCTCTCGCCACGTAGAAAACCAGCCTACAAATCTGTGGTTCATCTGCATGGCTGTCTCAATTATCTTATTGGGCGTAGGTGGCTATTTTGTCGGCGACTTAGCTTGGAATGGTATCGGTCGCTGGGGGCTGAACAAGACGGTTCAGTGGGCTTGGGATATCACCAACTTCGTATGGTGGGTTGGTATCGGTCACGCAGGTACATTGATTTCAGCAATTCTTTTGTTGTTCCGTCAGAAGTGGCGTACATCTATCAACAGGGCTGCTGAGGCGATGACTATTTTTGCTGTTATTTGTGCAGCATTTTGGCCAGTTATTCACATGGGTCGCCCTTGGGTAGGTGCTTATTGGGTGTTACCACTGCCAAATACCTTTGGTTCGTTGTGGGTAAACTTCAACTCGCCGTTGTTGTGGGATGTATTTGCAATCTCTACCTATTTCTCGGTATCTCTGGTATTCTGGTATGTAGGCCTAATCCCTGATTTTGCTACTATTCGCGATCGTGCTACCTCAGCCGTATCCCGTTTCTTTTACGGACTATTGAGCTTTGGCTGGACAGGTTCTGCTAGAGACTGGATGCACTATGAGGCAGTATCTTTGATTTTGGCAGGTCTTTCTACACCACTTGTACTTTCTGTACACACCATCGTAAGTTTTGACTTTGCAACTTCTGTAATTCCGGGTTGGCACACCACCATTTTCCCTCCTTACTTTGTTGCAGGAGCAATCTTCTCGGGTTTTGCGATGGTACTTACGCTTATGCTGGTTATTCGCAAGGTCTACCGTCTGGAAGACTATATTACATTAGAGCATATTGAAATGATGAACATCATTATCATCGTTACAGGTTCTATTGTAGGTATTGCTTACACCACTGAATTCTTCATAGCATGGTATTCTGGGGTCGAATACGAGCAATATGCATTTATTAACCGCGCAACAGGACCTTACTGGTGGGCATACTGGGCGATGATGACATGTAATGTAATCTCTCCTCAGTTATTCTGGATTAAGAAGATTCGCACCAGTATAGTTTGGACATTCTTCCTTTCCATTATCGTAAATATCGGTATGTGGTTCGAGCGTTTCGTAATTATCGTAACCTCGCTGCATCGCGATTACCTGCCTTCGAGCTGGGTTTACTTCACACCGACTATTCACGACATTATGTCTTACCTGTTTACTTTTGGCTTGTTCTTCTTCCTGTTTTTCTTGTTTGCCAAATTCTTCCCTGTGGTGAACATGGCAGAGGTGAAGTCTGTACTGAAAGAAAGCAATTCAAAAGTTTATCGTGCGCGTCGTACGATAGTAAACGAGCCGCTGCCGCAAGCAGAAGAAAATGTAGTTGAGGCCAAATAAACTTCCGTATCAATCATGGCAATGGAGAAAGATAAACATTATTTAATAGGCGTATTCGCTGATCATGACGATTTGTTGCATGGCATTGAAGATATGCGCGCCAAAGGTGTGAAAATACATGAGGTGTATTCACCATATCCTGTACACGGACTGGAGCACGCGCTTGGTTACAAGCGCTCTTGGATGCCGAAAGCCGCTTTTGGCTTCGGTGCATTGGGCACAACGCTTGCAATCACAATGCAGGTTTATATGATGGCTGTAGACTGGCCCATGATCATTGGTGGTAAAACATATCTTGCAGTACCTGATTTTGTGCCTGTTACCTTCGAAATGACCGTACTGTTAGCTGCTTTTGGTATGGTGGGTACTTTCTTAGTAAGCAGAGACCTTAAACCTTACAAGGTGCCCCGCATATTTGATATTCGCGCAACGGACGATAAGCATATTGTAGCTGTAGATTTGGCTGCAAACTCTCTTTCAGAAGAACAAATCTCAGGCTTGTTCAAAGAAGCGCATGCTGAAGAGGTTTATCGCCGCGATTTTCCTGATGAGGAGAAGTCAACTTCTTTCGTTAGCTATGCAGTGGACTTGTTTACTAACGGTGTAACCCGTTCAAGCCGAATTTCAACCCATCGTTAATTTTAAGCTCGTTTAGAACCATGTTTAAGATTTCACATATTACATTGTTTGCGGCTGTCAGTGCCGTCCTTCTTGGCTGCACAGGTGCAAGCGGTGATGACCCGGGCGTGGAGTATGCACCGCAAATGTATCATTCGGTTGCTTATGAACCGTTGTCCCAGGTAGTAGATGAGAATAGTCCTTATTACAATTCCGCACCTTTCAACGACTATCAGGGCAAGAAGAAAATCAATCTGATGACCCCTGTAGAAGGTGTTGTAGCGCGTCAGAACTATTCAAGCGTAACCAAGTCAGCGATGGCATCACCTGATCAGCAACTCTTAATTTATGAGTTGCACAAGGATAGTATTGATTTGGCGGCACGTATCCTGAAAAATCCGGTGCCATTAGATGATGCCGGCAAAGTAATAGAAGAAGGCAAGCATTTGTATCTCGGCTTTTGCGCGGCCTGCCATGGAATCAATGGCGCAGGCGACGGCAAGGTGGCTGAACAATACAAAGGTATTCCTAACTACGCGGTTGGCCGTTACAAGACTTTGTCAGAGGGACACATTTTTCATGTAATTACACATGGAAAAGGTCGGATGTGGTCGCATAAGAGTCAGCTTTCACCTGAAGAACGCTGGAAAGTAGTTCATTACGTACAAAAATTGCAAAAGGGCGAATCTTAACAGAGCGCTGATGGTTGGACTTTAATTATGATCAATGCAATGAAAGCTGAAACACATCATCATAACATAGAAGAACAATTTGTTTTTTCCGACACAGCCAAGAAGTCTATCTTCACTGTGCTTGGCATAGGTCTTATTATGTTCGTTATAGGGGTAGCGTTGCTGGCTTTTGGCGGAGACTCGCATAGCCACGAGGGTCATGCCTTGGCAAATAGTGGAGAGTTTGTTACAGTAGCTGAAGGGCACGACCATGGACACGCCTACCATTGGACTAATCGTCTGAAAGTAACTTTTTGGCATAATAGTGTATTCTTTATCGGTCTAGCAATTGTTGGTATATTCTTTACTGCGATTCAGTATGCTGCTCATGCAGGCTGGTCTGCTATATTGAAGCGTGTGCCTGAGGCATTTGGAAGTTTCCTGCCTTACGCTGCCGTACTCTTGGTCGCAACATTTGCATGGGGCTATCACGAGATTTTCCACTGGACAGATAAGTCGTTGATGGATCCTAATAGTCCTAATTTCGATTATATCATCGCAGGTAAGGGTGCATATTTGAATATGCCTTTTTTTATCAGCCGTATGCTTATTTTTATCTTGGGCTGGTATATATTTTATCACTTTCTGCGTAAAAATTCGTTAGCCGAAGACATAGAAGGAGGAACACATCGCTTTTGGAAGATGAAAGTGATCTCTACGCTGTTCATCATTTTCTTTGCGATAACTACCTCCATGGCTGCATGGGACTGGGTAATGTCTATTGACACACACTGGTTCAGTACTATGTTTGGCTGGTACACTTTTGCAAGTTGGTTCGTTGCAGGATTAGCAGCTATTACGCTGGCGGTACTTTACCTGAAAGATGCCGGTTATCTGAAAGCAGTTAACGAAAGCCATTTACATGATTTGGGTAAGTTCGTATTTGCATTTAGCGTATTTTGGACGTATATTTGGTTCAGTCAATTCCTGCTCATTTATTATGCAAACATTCCTGAAGAGACGATTTATTTCGTCGAGCGTCTGCGTAGTGAGCAATATGCTAAGTTTATTTTCATCAACCTATTCCTGAATTTCTTCTTTCCGTTTCTCGCATTAATGACTCGAGATGCGAAACGCAAGGCAGTAATTCTGAAAATCGTTTGCTACGCGGTAATCATTGGACACTGGTTAGATTTTTATCTAATGGTTACCCCAGGTACATTGAAGGAGAATGGCGGACTTGGCCCGCTTGAGATTGGTTTGGCACTGATTTACTGCTCAATGTTTGCTTACGTAATTGCTCAGGCACTTACTAAGGCTCCATTAGTAGCAAAGAATCACCCAATGCTACAGGAGAGTTTACATCATAATATTTAAAAAATGTGTGCAGTCGAAAAACTTTTTGTCTGCACACATTGTAGATAGAATAGTATTTAATTTTATTCGATAAAGCAACATGACAGGTCTTATTCTTTTGACAGGAAGTATTCTGGTAGTTGCAGTGTTTATTTTGATCTATCGCATCCTTTCTCTGATAGAAATTGCGAAAGGGATTCAGGCTAAGCGTGCAGGTACTAGTAATACGGTAAACAGCTTATTATTTGTGCTGTTTTTCTTTGTAGGGTTTGGGCTTATTTTCTGGTACTCCGGAAAAGCTAGTGAAAGTTTCCTACCTGAAGCTGCGTCTGAACATGGTAAGGTCACCGACCAACTGTTCTGGATCACAACAGGAATAACATTTGTTGTGTTCTTCCTGACACACGTTATCTTATTTATTTCCCCTTACTTCTTCCGTTATCGCAAAGATCGCAAAGCCTATTGGTGGCCCGATAATACGAAGTTAGAAGTAGCTTGGACAGTAGTTCCTGCTATCGTGCTGACAGTACTTGTATTGACCGGGTGGTCAGCATGGCGCGATATTACTTCACCTGCTCCTGATGATAGTGTGCAAGTAGAGATTGTAGGAAAGCAATTTAACTGGATGGTGCGATACGGCGGCAAAGATGGTAAGATTGGTAAGCACGACTTCCGTAAGATAGATGCTACTAACCAACTCGGCATGGACTTCGCAGCAGATAAGTCTAATTTTGATGACTTTATTCCACGCGAAATTCACATTCCTAAAGGAAAGAGCGTTTTACTAAAAATTCGTGCGCGCGATGTATTGCACAGCGTATTCATGCCACATTTCCGTGTTAAAATGGATGCAGTTCCAGGTATGCCTACCAGTTTCTGGTTTACGCCTACAAAAACGACCGAAGAGATGCGTCGTGAGTTGAACAATCCAAACTTTAATTACGAGTTGGCTTGTACAGAAATTTGTGGTCAAGGTCATTTTGCTATGCGAATGGTCATCGTTGTTTCAGAACCTGAAGAGTTTGAAAAATGGTATGCTGAACAAGAACCTTGGGCTAAGCAAAATGCTGATTATATTGCTACGCTTAACTTGGAAGATACCAAGGAGTTAGCACAACTTCTCAACCAGAAATAATTTTCTACTATTTAATACTTATCTCTTATGGCAACAGTAGATATTGATTTACACAAGCCGGTCGGTGAGAATATACATGATGACCATCATCATGACGATCACCATCATGAGGAGTCGTTTATCACCAAGTATATCTTCACTGAAGATCATAAAATGATTGCCAAGCAATTCCTGCTTACAGGTATTTTCTGGGCAATCATTGGTGGTATTCTCTCTGTTCTTTTCCGTTTGCAATTAGGTTTCCCTGATGCAAACTTGGAGTTCTTGCGCCCTCTACTGGGAGACTGGATTACTACGCAGGGCAAGTTGGATCAAAACTTTTACCTTGCGCTTGTTACCATGCACGGTACGATCATGGTATTCTTTGTGCTGACTGCGGGCTTGAGTGGTACATTTAGCAACTTCCTCATCCCATTGCAGATCGGAGCGCGAGACATGGCTTCAGGATTTATGAACATGCTTTCTTATTGGTTTTTCTTCCTATCAAGCGTGGTCATGTTCATTTCTCTGTTTATTGAAACAGGTCCTGCGAGTGGTGGCTGGGTAGTTTATCCTCCGTTGAGTGCTTTGCCTCAATCAATGCCTGGTTCGGGTTTAGGTATGACCCTCTGGTTGGTAAGTATGAGTTTGTTTATTGTGTCTTCTTTGCTTGGTGGTATTAACTACATTGCTACTGTGATCAATCTGCGTACAGACGGCATGTCTTTCTCTAAGTTGCCTTTGACTATTTGGGCATTCTTCCTGACAGCTGTACTGGGTCTCCTATCATTCCCTGTTCTGTTTGCAGCGGCTTTGTTGCTAATTTTTGATCGCAGTTTTGGAACAAGTTTTTATTTGTCTGAGATCTACATCAATGGTGAGCCTTTACACAATATGGGTGGTAGTCCGGTATTGTACCAGCACTTGTTCTGGTTTCTTGGACATCCTGAGGTGTATATCGTAATGTTGCCCGGATTGGGCATTACGTCTGAGATCATTGCTACAAACTCTCGCAAGCCCATTTTCGGATACCGTGCGATGATCGGATCTTTGTTAGCGATTACCTTCCTAGCATTTATCGTATGGGCGCACCACATGTTCGTTTCAGGTATGAATCCTTTCTTAGGTACTGTATTTATGTTCCTCACATTGATCATTGCAGTTCCGTCTGCTGTGAAAGTATTCAATTATCTGGCTACTTTGTGGCGTGGTAATATTGTATTTACACCTGCAATGTTGTTCTCTATTGGTCTGGTATCCTTCTTTATTTCCGGTGGTGTAACAGGTATTGCTTTGGGTAATAGTGCTATTGATATTCAGTTGCATGACACTTATTTTGTAGTAGCTCACTTCCACCTCGTGATGGGTTCTGCATCATTCTTTGGCATGTTGGCAGGTATCTATCATTGGTTCCCTAAGATGTTTGGACGTATGATGAATGAGAAACTCGGTTATGTACACTTCTGGATCACTTTCATAGGTGTGTATATGGTGTTCTTCCCAATGCACTATCTTGGCATTACCGGTTTTCCTCGTCGCTACTATTCATGGACTAATTTTGATGCTTTCAACACATTCTCTGATCTGAATGCATTCATCAGCACAGCAGCTATTATTACATTGGCTGCTCAGTTGATCTTCTTGTTCAACTTCTTCTACTCGATGTATAAAGGTCGTCTTGCACCTGAGAATCCTTGGAAATCCAATACATTGGAATGGACTACGCCTCGTTTTCCTCAACATGGAAACTGGCCTGGCAAAATTCCAACAGTGTATCGTTGGCCTTACGACTACAGCAAGCCTGGTGCTAAAGAGGACTTCATCCCTCAAACTGTACCATTCTCTGCTACTCCTGAGTCAAACTTACCTCATGAGAATGAAAGCATTGAATTAGAGAAAGAATTTGCAAAGTAAGTTTATTTGCGAAATAAATAAGAACCACTCCGCACACATGGAGTGGTTTTTTATTGTACAGATCACAAGACTTGTAGCCAGGTTTAATTTAGTATTTGCATGATTATCAGCGGAATAGATCATATCTCACTGCATGTCGCGGATGTGAATGTTAGTAGCGGTTTTTACAAAGAGATTATTGGATTGGCAGAGATTGAACGGCCGTCTTTTGATTTTCAAGGGGCTTGGTTTGACCTGGGAAAGGGGCAAACCCTACATCTGATAGAGGGCAGGCAAGAAAATCCATTGTGGGGCAGCAGAGCCACGCATATTGCATTTGCTGTATCAGATATTATCCAAACTGCCGATTATATGAAAGCGCAGCATATTAGCCACACGCCTGTAAAGCCACGACCGGATGGAGTGCTTCAGTTTTTTGTTACAGATCCGGATGGTTATTGGCTTGAGTTCTGCGAAATACCTAAAAAGGGATAATCAGAGATAAAATTTTGAATATTAGCGCAATATATCTAAATTTGCGCTTGTTTTCAAAACTCGGAGTCGGAAGCATTCCATTGTTCATAAAGTCATGAAAAAAGACATCCACCCAAACTATCGCGAGGTTGTGTTTTTGGATACCCAAAGCAACTTCAAATTCCTTACCCGTTCTACTGTTGAAACAAAAGACACGATTGAGTGGGAAGACGGTAAAATTTATCCTTTGGTAAAGATTGAGGTTAGTTCATATTCTCATCCATTTTATACAGGCAGTGCAAAATCATACATTGGCACTGCAGGGCGTGTTGAGAAGTTCCTCAAAAAGTACAACAAAAAGTAGTGCTGTTTTGCGTACAGCACCAAGTCCTTTCGGGAAATTTTTCTGAAAGGACTTTTTTGTTTTATATGAATTGGATGATGGGTCAATCATCTCAGAGGGGTTTAATATCGGTAGTGCAATCATTGCCCTCTTCTTCCATTACTCCAATGAGAGCTTCGTAAATTACCTGCACAGCCCCTACGGAGCAGAAAGAGGAGGGCAGAGTTGGTTTCAATAGGCAATCCTTACGGGATAAAAACTGCATAGTATATGATTCATTTTAGTATTAACTCGAAGCTATACGAGATGGCAGCTGTTGAGCGCAGCATAGCAGCTACCGAACAGTATTTATTAACCGATAAACTAATTGCGCGCGCTACCTTTTCGTCAGGAATATCTCCTGTCAGGATGAAGTGTATATGAATTTCGGTAAACACCGCAGGCGTGCAATTTTCAGCTCGTTTAGCATTGATTATCAGACGAATATCTTGTAAGTTATATCCTTGTTTTTTCAAAATATTAATCACGTCTATTGAAGAGCAACCGCCCAGTGCTGCTAATACCATTTGCATAGGACGCATACCTGCATCGTGGCCACCAATAGAGGGGGCAGCGTCTATTTCTACTATTTTCCCTGACTCATTCGTAGCCTGCATATGGAAGGCATTATCTATGCGCTGAATTTCAATAATCATTTGTTGTTTCGTGTTTGATTTCACAAATTACGCGAAAATAATAGGATGGCCATGCAAAGAATTCCGATTTACCAGATAGATGCATTTACTAATAAGATATTTGGAGGTAATCCTGCGGCGGTTTGTCCATTAGAACAATGGCTGCCTGAGTCCGTAATGCAATCGATTGCTGCGGAGAATAATTTGGCGGAAACCGCTTTTTTTGTCCCACGTGGGCGAGAGTTCGAGATTCGCTGGTTTACCCCCGAAGTAGAAGTGGACCTGTGTGGGCATGCTACGCTGGCTGCCGCTCATGTGATCCTTTATGAGTTAGAATGCCCTAATAATTATGTGCACTTTCATTCACAAAGTGGTTTGCTAAAGGTATATCGGAAGTCTAATTATTTAGAATTGGATTTTCCAAGTCGTCTGCCGCAGCCTGCTGAGTATCCTCCCGGGCTGATTGCGGGTTTGGGCGCTGCCCCGCAACATATCCTACGCTCCCGCGACTACTTATGTGTCTATGATACTGAGGAAGAGGTTGCTGCGCTGACACCACAATTCAATGAGTTGGCCAAATTAGATGTGTTGGGTATTATTGTTACTGCGCCCGGTAAAAACGTGGACTTTGTTTCGCGTTTCTTTGCGCCGCGCACAGGGGTCAGTGAAGATGCTGTGACAGGTTCGTCGCATAGCACGCTGATTCCATATTGGGCGGAACGACTGGGAAAGAGTAAAATGTTTGCGCGTCAGATTTCTAAACGGGGCGGAGAGTTATTCTGCGAGTTGCATGGCGATCGCGTGCGCATCGGCGGACACGCAGTATGCTACTTGAAGGGGGAAATTACAGTGCCTGTATAGCAGCCTGCATCTGACAACTCTCGATTTTCGTAACAATAGCAAAACTCAAAAAGAAGACATCCATGAAAAGCAAAAATATCTATGCAGCAATTGCAGCATTGTTGCTGCTGATTGCGGCCTGTAGTAGCCCGATGAAGGTGTATGTACGCAAAGACGACACAGTTGATTTTGCGAGTTATAAGACTTTTGCATTTTTACAGCGGCCGCCCGGCGAGCGGGTGTATGGAAGTTTACTTGCTGAAAATGAAATGATTTACGGCATTCAGGAAGAGTTGGAAGCACGCGGACTGAAAGCGGATACAACTGCGCCTGACTTGCTGGTATCTTTTAAGTCTAATGCGCAGGTTTCGCAGAAACAAGTAAGTACAATGCCGCCCGCATGGGGGATGATGCCTATGTGGGGTTTTTACGATCCCTTTTTCTGGGGGCCGGGCATAATGAATCCATGGAATCAACGACAGACGCAAATAATTACCGAGTCGAAAGGTACGATAGAGTTATTCCTATTTGAACGCACGTCTAAGAAGCCTGTATGGCAGGGGGCTGCCGTTGGCAATGCGGACAATCCGTATGAAAACGTGCGGCTGTCCCTGCAAAAACTATTTAGAAACTTTCCGCTCAAACGACAACGGCCCTATCCGAGATACGACCTGTAGCCAAACTATTAATTTTGAGGAAAAGTGTCGCAAAAGACCACTTTTTTATTTTTTTATGCTGAAATTTGAATGCAATTTCTTAAAATCGCATATTGATTTTCGCAAATCAAGTAAAAATCTGTACCTGTTAACAAAACCCAACAATGTCTAGACTAAGATTTATTGCTTTGGAGCAAGCCACTTCACGTACCATTGCAGACGTAGCCGCTCCTTCTAAAAAGGTATCCGATTACTACGGATTCAACGTATTTGGTGATGACGCGATGAAGACCTATCTTTCATTGGATATGTACAAAAAGCTGAAGGCATATACACAAAGAGGTGAAAGCTTAGATGAGGTGCTTGCCGATGCGGTTGCGGCAGCCATGAAAACGTGGGCTTTGGAGCGCGGAGCTACTCACTATACCCACTGGTTTCAACCATTGACAGGTGCTACAGCAGAAAAACACGATGCTTTTTTTGAACCTACCGAAGGCGGCAAAGCGCTGGAGAAATTCAAGGGTAGTGCGCTTATCCGTCAGGAGCCGGATGCCTCTTCCTTCCCCAGCGGCGGTATTCGCAATACTTTCGAGGCTCGCGGATATACTGCATGGGATCCTTCGTCGCCTGCCTTCATCATTGAAAATGGCAGCAGCAAAACACTTTGTATTCCAACCATTTTTGTTTCCTACACAGGTGAGGCGCTCGACTACAAAGCACCCTTACTGAAGTCTTTGGCCCTGATTGATAAGGCAGCTACTGCCGTTTGCGAATATTTTGATAAAGACGTTACGCATGTTCATGCTACGCTCGGCGTAGAGCAGGAATATTTTCTGATTGACCGCGCCTTGTATTTTGCCCGTCCTGATTTAGTAATGGCTGGTCGCACGCTTTTCGGGCATACGCCTGCCAAGGGGCAGCAATTGGAAGATCATTATTTTGGCTCTATTCCCTCGCGCGTACGTGCCTACATGCAGGATCTGGAAATTGAGGCCTACAAACTCGGTATTCCCCTGCGCACGCGCCACAACGAGGTTGCACCAAGCCAATTCGAGTGTGCACCTACATTCGAAGAGATCAACCTCGCAAACGACCATAACCAACTGTTGATGGATATTATGGAAAAGGTGGCAGAGCGCCACAATTTCAAGGTGCTTTTCCATGAGAAGCCTTTTGCAGGCATCAACGGCAGCGGTAAGCACAATAACTGGTCGCTTGCTACAAATACAGGTGTAAACTTATTGCAGCCTACTTCCAAAGCCAAAGAAAACCTTCAGTTCTTAACCTTCTTTGTCAATATCATCAAGGCGGTATATGAAAACGCCGATTTGCTCAGGGCTTCTATTGCCTCTGCGGGCAATGATTTCCGACTGGGTGCTAACGAAGCCCCCCCCGCCATTATGTCTGTATTTATTGGCGAACAACTGACCGAAGTGCTGGACGAATTGGAACACAACGGCAATATTAAAATTGACAAAGGCGATAATATGTACATGAAACTCGGTATTGACAAAATCCCGCCAATCCTGTTGGATAATACCGACCGCAATCGTACATCTCCATTTGCTTTTACAGGCAATAAATTTGAGTTCCGCGCTGTTGGCGCTTCTGCCAATTGTGCAACGGCATTAGTCATACTCAATACTATTGTAGCTGATCAGTTGAAAAAATTCAAAGTTGAGGTAGATGCGCAAATTGAGTCAGGCAAGAAAAAAGAAGTAGCAATTGTTGACGTATTGCGCGAGTACATCAAGCAATCTAAAAACATCCGATTCGAAGGCAACGGCTACAGCGATGAGTGGGTTGAAGAAGCAGCTAAACGCGGTTTATCTAATATCAAAACTACTCCTCACGCACTAGAGTCATATCTGAGTAAAAAATCGCGTCAAGTGCTTGTAGGTAACGGTATCTTCAGCGAGATAGAACTGGAAGCCCGTGTAGATGTGATGTTACACAACTACGCTCAAAAAGTACAGATCGAGTCTCGCGCATTGGGTACATTTGCCATGAATCAGATTATTCCTGCTGCGCTGGAATTCCAGAATAAGATTATTGCCAACGTTAAAGGTTTGCATGAGCTTGGGCTGAAGGATGAAGCTACCTACATGATAGACCTCATCAAAGATATTTCCAGACATGTCAACGCAATTAAAACAAATGTTGATGCGATGATTGAGGCAAGAAAGGCAGCTAACAATCTGGATACACACCACCGAGCAATTGATTACTGCGATAAGGTAAAACCATTTTTTGATGTAATTCGCTACCATGTGGATAAACTGGAGCTTGCTATCCCAGATGACATGTGGCCGTTTCCAAAGTATCGCGAACTGTTGTTCATCCGGTAGTCTTCGACGCACGAGTACATGATAATAAAAACAGCCTGATGGATCGGATCTGTCAGGCTGTTTTTATGTATGCTCTTCAGGGTATGCTTAGTACATAACTACTTAACCGATCATCGGCTTACAAGGTCTCAAACTGACGCAAAAAGCGCGTATCGTTTTCGGTAAACAAGCGCAGATCGCGGATTTGGTATTTGAGCATCGTAATGCGTTCAATGCCCATACCGAAAGCAAAACCTGTAAACTCTTCGGGGTCTATGCCGCAATTTTCCAGCACATTGGGATGTACCATGCCCGAACCGCCGATTTCCACCCAGCCCGTACCCTTGCAGATGTTTTTGCTGCCGCCACAGAGCGCACAAGTGCCGGGGCGATTCATACCGCAGGAAATATCAATTTCCGCGCTTGGTTCGGTAAACGGAAAATACGAAGGGCGGAAACGCACCTGCGTATCTTTTCCGAATAATTCTTTGGCAAAATGATACAGCGTTTGTTTCAGGTCGGCAAAACTGACGTTTTTATCTACATACAAGCCCTCTACCTGATGGAAAATACAGTGCGCGCGCGCTGAAATCGCCTCGTTGCGGTACACGCGCCCGGGCATGATGCTGCGAATCGGCGGCTGTTGTTTGTTCATTAAGCGAATTTGCACATTGGACGTATGGGTGCGCAGTAAAATTTCTTTGCCCTCAATAAAGAACGTGTCCTGCATTTCGCGGGCAGGGTGATTTTCAGGAAAGTTCAGCGCGGTGAAGTTGTTCCAGTCGGTTTCAATTTCGGGCCCGTCCTCTATGTTGAAACCGATGCGCCCGAAAATTTCCACGATGCGTTCCCAAACCTGGGTAAGCGGGTGAATCGTTCCCAACTCATTGGGAATGTTGGGCAGCGTCAAATCCAGCGGTTTGGCGGCAGCAGCCATCGCGGTTGCTTCCAACTCAGCAGTTTTAGATTTGAGTTTTTCCATCGCTGCGTCTTTAAGTTGATTGAGCAACTGCCCTGCGCTGCGTTTTTCTTCGGCGGGAACGTTTTTCAGTTCGTCAAACAGCGCCGTTACTACGCCCTTTTTGGCGATATAACGCAAACGGAACTGTTCCAGTTCTTCTTTATTGCTGATGGCGAAGGCTTCAATTTCGCCCAAAAGTTCTTTAATCCGGTCTTGCATGAGGGTAAAGAGCAAAGTATGAAGTGCAAAAATAGGATGATTACCCTTACTTGCGAATCATTTCCAGTAATTCGCGCTCGATTTGCCAGTCCTGAGCAAGTTTGAGCATGGCAATGGCTTCCATTTCGCTAATGTAGCCCTTTCGATTATTGGCGTTCCAAACTGAATTGAGATAATACAGTCGCTTACTTTTATCTAACTGCGACATGATTGGGTGCAGGAAAACGCGCGCACGATCGAAGGCATTGTAGTAGTCTTCTTCGATAAACTGCGTGGCCCATTTGAGTTCTGCCTCTGCTGCTAAAGAGGCAGCAGTATCTTCCAATATCCGTTTTTCTTCTTCGTCCAAACCGTGATAGTGGAAGATAACTGCCTTCAACAATAAAAATGCTTTTTTTTCGTCAGAGGTCATTCGTCTGAAATAATGACTTCTCAAAAATAGCATTTTTCGGAATAAAACCGGATAACAGGCTAAACATTGACTGTAGTCTTTTTCCCGCTTTTGACTGCTTTTGCAGATGTAATGGTAGTTGGCTGTGCTTCTTTGTAGCGACGTACAACGGCTATCCCAAAACCAATTGACATGATGATTGTTCCTGTCCAAAGGATATTAATCAGTGGCATCTCTACGGCTTTGAGAATGATCCAATCTTTTTGTGTAGTAGAAGCCTGAATGACGAAAGTGTTATCCTGTGGGCGAATCTCTTCAATACTCAACTTCACTCCCATATCTACGTTCACATAGGGAATCTTACGAACCATCTGCCCTTTAATCAGGTAGGCAGGTTTGGCTTCGTATTCGCGGTCGCGATCCAAAATGCGAATGCGGGCAAATACGTTGAGATCTTCGTCGTCAATTTGCTGCCCGCGTCGTACATCGTCGAAAATAGCAATGAAATCATTGACTACGAAAGTATCGCCAACGGCCAGGGTGAAGTTTTCCGGATTGCTCCACTTGCGCTCCTGCTCAGGATCGGGAATGTTGGTGATGTGGGTGTAGAGGTCGCGGTCTAAGTTGCGGCTAATATCGGGGCTGGGTACAAGTCCGCCCGTTCCCATTTGCTCATTGAACTGAATGCGAGGGTAAAGTGTGAAAGTTCTGCCTTCAACTGTACTGTATTCGATTTCGTAGTAAACATTTTCGTTGTACACGTTCAGTGTATCGCCTTTGGTAAAATAGGTTTTGCCCTTATAGGTCAAATCTTCTTTGGCGACCATTAGCCATGGTGTGTTGGTTGTTTGCAGCGCCGCCTGATCTATGTACCCGGGAAATTGGCGGGAGGTCAGGCGCGTACCTTTATAGACCAGTGTATAGTCCTTCATGCGCTGCGGCTGATTGCGGAAGAGCAGCAGGTTTTCCTTGTTCATTTCTTCGCTAAACTGGCGATTGTAGAGCAAGCCCGTATTGTTGAGCGAAATTACCTTAGAATAGCCCGAAGAGGCGAGTATGCCGAGCAGCATCATCGCAACGCCGATATGTGCCATTGCGCCGCCTGAAAGTTTGAAAGTTTTGGTTTTGAGCAGTCGCGCCAAAATGAAGCTATTGGCAACAATAGAGTAAATGCCCGCTGTCAGTAGCAGTACGTATTTCCAGTTGTCAATTTTTGCTACCACCAGTACAATAGCAGAGAGAAGCATCGTAATTGTTAGTGGCATCATTAGTGCCTCGCGCAGTTGCTTTGCATCCATGCGATTCCAGAAGAAAAATTGTCCCGTTCCTGAAAGCAGCGCAATGGCGATGCCGAACCATAGCTGAAATTTGGTATAAAACGCTACCTGATCGGCAGGAGGAGCCATGTTGGAGCTAACGCCGAACAGTTCCATGAACTTGTTATACACGGGAATGGAGG
The DNA here is from genome assembly GCF_053489755.1 of Rhodoflexus sp. NCBI lineage: Bacteria > Pseudomonadati > Bacteroidota > Cytophagia > Cytophagales > Thermoflexibacteraceae > Rhodoflexus > Rhodoflexus sp. Next base: position 18,606 of record NZ_JBRCHD010000006.1, on the reverse strand, counting down.
TAGGTACGATTACCTGAAAACCTGCTAAGCAGAGCGTAGTTGCTCCCATGAAAATCCAGAATTCGCGCGAGTAGGTAGAAACCTCTTCCTGAGAGGTTGGAATATGTTTCCATGCACTTACCAGATAGAACAGCGCCACAGCAAGGAAAGCCAGCAGATAGATTAGTAACTGTCCGGAAAGCCCCAAATCAGTAAATGAATGTACCGAAGCGTTACCCAGAATGCCGCTGCGAGTCAGGAAGGTAGCATACAGAATACTGATAAAGGTAGCAATCACGAGGATGAAGGAGGCTTTCAGTGCGGTATTGCTACGCTGGAATACGATCATTACGTGAATAGCGCCGACCAAAATCAGCCAAGGAACATACACGGCGTTTTCTACCGGATCCCAGTTCCAATAGCCACCGAAGTTAAGCGTTTCATAAGCCCAGTAAGCGCCCATCATAATGCCTAAGCCAAGTACAAGGGCAGTAGCATGTGCCCAAGGCAATGCAGGTTTTATCCACTCCCGGTAGCGTCCCGAACGCAAACCTGCAATCGCATAAGCAAAAGGAACAAGCGTGCCGGCAAAGCCAAGGAACAGGGTAGGCGGGTGAATAACCATCCAGTAGTTCTGCAACAGCGGGTTCAATCCGCCGCCATCTGTCGGGATGAAGTCGGGATTGATTTGGAAAATAGGATCGTTGGGGCGGGCTTCGCGTAGCAACATAAACGGCGAACTGCCTATTTTGATTTCATCGAAGAACACCACGCCCAAAATCATCGAGGTTAGGAACGCCTGTACCAATGCGAATACGAGCATCACATCAGGCTCCCATTGTTTGGAAGTGCGCATCAGCACCAGCCCGAGCAGCACGTGCCAGAAAATCCACAACAGGAAACTGCCCTCCTGCCCTTCCCAGAAACAGGAAATCATAAAATGAACGGGCAGGTTGTTAGACGAGTGATCCCATGCGTAGTGGTATTCGTAGTAATGATTGTAAATGATATGAAAAAGGCTGTAAATAATACCAACAACGGCGGCGCTGTGGACATAGAAAGCACCACGAGCAAACCTGAGCCATGCCGCGCGGTTGATTTCCGGTTGGCGGCTCCCCTGAATATAACCGTAAACAGCCACCAATGCTGCAACAAAAGCCGTGCAGACGCTGAGGTGGCCAATTATTCCGATGGTGTAGTGGATCATAATTTTAATGAAGTGTGCGCAACACTAAGAACGATTTGCGCTATGGAATGGTTTACCTTACAAAGGTAAGCCATAAATTGCTAATATTGCGGTGTGAACACCTCTACGGTTACTCAGGAAAAAACAGGTCAGGGCGGTATTATCCTCGCCAAAGCAGATGAGTTGCTCAACTGGGCGCGGCTGTCGTCTATGTGGCCGCTCGGTTTTGGGCTTGCCTGCTGTGCCATCGAGATGATGGGCGGCTATGCTTCGGGCTACGATCTGGACAGGTTCGGAATTATTCCCCGTGCTTCGCCCCGTCAGGCAGATGTAATGATTGTCGCCGGAACAGTAACTTTTAAGATGGCAGACCGCCTGCGCCGCCTGTACGACCAAATGGCAGAACCCCGCTATGTGATTTCTATGGGTAGCTGTTCGAACTGCGGCGGGCCTTACTGGCAGTACGGCTATCACGTAGTAAAGGGCGTGGACAGGATTGTACCCGTAGATGTTTACGTACCCGGTTGTCCGCCTCGTCCGGAGGCGCTCATCGGTGGTTTTTTGAAACTACAGGAGAAAATGCGCAGGGAACAACCGCTTCCTCCAATGTTGGCAAAAGTGCTGGGGCGCGCTCCCCAATCCTAAGCGTCGGGGCACTTTTTGCAACGCTTGCCCTTTTTATACTTCTTACAACATTTATCTTTTCCTTGACAAATGCTTTCGTGACAGGAAAACTGACAAAATACTTCGGAGGGAAGCGTCTGAGGCGTGATCTGTTGCGGCTTAAACATTGTTTTAGTCTCATTGGTGTACAAAGATAAATCAATTAAGACTTAATCTAAATAAGCACAAGAAAAAATTTGTTGGCTCTTGTACTAATCTTTGGCTACCTGCTGATAAACGGATTGCTGAATCGTCTGTCCTGAATAAAGGTGCTGTCGGTGAGCATGTTCAGAAATGCCAGAATGGCGCGTTTTTCCTGTTCGGTCAGGTGCAGTTTAACGGGTGCATCATTATCGAAACGGATTTCGTTGCTGGCTTCAATAATGAGCGGATCTAATGTACGGCTCATTTGGACGTGTTGGTCGTAGTGATCCAGTACTTCTTCTAAGGTGCGGAATCTACCGTCGTGCATGTAGGGTGCGGTCAGGGCGATGTTGCGCAGCGAAACTGCTCGAAATTTACCACGATCGTTTGGATTATTGGTTACAGCCTGCAAACCCGGAGCAAGGTTGGCATCTGTATCCAGACCATTATTGTGGAAACCTCTGAAAGCTGATTGATCGCCCTGAACGAGCGGGCCTATGTGGCAGTCGCCGCAGTTGCCGCCGCGCAGCCCGATTTCAGGTATCGGGTGGGTAAAGAACAACTGAATGCCTTGCAGTTCGAGCGAAGTCGGGCGGTACTCGCCGCGCAGGTAGCGGTCGTAGCGCGAGTCGGCGCTGATGAGTGTACGCTGAAACTGCGCCAGTGCTTTGGCGATATGTTCGGGTCTGATCTGTTCGGTGCCAAATACCTGCTTGAAGCGCGGCGGATATTCGGCAATGCCCTGTAATTTAGCCGCTGCTTGTTCGGGAGGCAGGTTCATCTCGTTCGGATCGCGAAGCGGGTGCAGCGCTTGCTCTTCTATTGAGGCAACGCGTCCATCCCAAAACAGGCGATTAACCCACATCAGATTGGCAAGCGACATACTGTTGCGCGTGCCTGTGCGCCCTTGCACGCCTATGCTGAATCGGTTAGGATCTGAAAAAGCCGTATTTTGCCGATGGCAAGAGGCGCAGGAAATACTGTTGTCTGAGGAAAGGCGCGTATCGTAGAACAGCATCCTGCCCAGTTCTACGCCCTGTTCGGTCAGCGGATTGTCGTTGGGCAGCCTGATATTGCGGCTGAAGTATTCGGGAACAGACAGGTTGTAAGGGCGCAGCGCCGCATTAAAATCAGGTTGCGGATCTTCCGTTTTCACGCGATCGGCACATGCGGCAGTGATCAATCCTGCAAGCAGCATCAGAAGCCATTTGTTTCTCATCGGCAAGCCATTTTCATATAAGACAGCCTGTAGCGAAAAAGAGTTTAAAAGCACGTGTTAAAATTTGATAACGGGATTGGCTGTTGCAACATAATTGCGCATCGGGAAGTTATTCCAAAAAATCTTTCTACATGCAACGTTACACGCTATTATTTGCTTGTCTGTTGGTTTTTTGGACACAGGCAGTCCGTGCGCAAACGGAAACTGACCCGCTGCTGGAGCTGTTGGAACAAGATCAGGATACTGTTGCGACGCTGCTTCCCGATCGGATGCTGTTGACACATCGCGTACTCTGGGGCAAAAAAGGAATGCTGCGTGTAACGGGCATTGCACCGCTGAACGAGGAAGCCCGCACCCGCGAGTTGAAAAATGGAGTTTGTGATGTAAACATTCCACCCATCGAACTTTATGCCGACACCCTGTCAGCGGTTACGGCAACGGTCAAAGCAAAGTTGCAATCAATAGCTGTTACAAATACCCCGAAAAGCGTATTACACGGGCTTTTACCACACCCAGCTTAGGCTCAGACCGCCGAAAAAGTTGCGGGGTGCGCCCGGATAATAGTATCGCGGTACAGCACCTACTGCATTGACCAAAATCATACTGGCGTAGCGCTCGTCGGTAATGTTCAGACAGCCGCCGTACGCGTGTATCGCCAAATGCTTAAAAAAGATGCGCCTGTAACCCACGCGGCTGTTCAGCACGCGATAGGCTTCCGATTGTACTGTGTTGTCGTCGCGCATAGGCATTGCTCCTACTGCTTGCAGGTTCAGCGAAGCATAGAAGCCCTTGTTGATTTGCAGATCTAAGCCCGTAGCCAGTACGTGGCGCGGCACACCTGTCAAAGGGTTGCCCGAATAGTCTGCATCTAAATCCCTGAAATCCAGAAAGCGGTAAGGCGAGTAGCTATAATTGGCGAAGGCTTGCAGTACAGGCTGTTGCTGCCTGTTTTTGAGCAGCGCGTATTGCAGGGCGGCTTCCGCGCCCGCGTGCAGGGTTCTGCCTGCATTGATGCCTACGAAAGCATCGTCGCCTGTGCGGCGGGCAACCAGCAAATTACGGATGTCCATTGCATAGACCGATACATCGTATTGCAGATTTTGCCACTGTCCGCGCCAGCCAATTTCGTAGTTCATGCCTGTTTCCGGGCGAATATCGGGGTTAATCTGTCCGCTTGGCGTGAGCGTTTCTGCCAGTGTCGGCGGCGAGAAGCCGTGGCTGATGCTTACAAAAGCGGCTTGTTCTTCGCCAAATGCATGATTGAGCGCCAGTCGAGGGGAGAAGACTGCGCCAAAGTTGCGCCTGCCCGAAAGATCGCGGTTGTTGGCGCGGAACAGGTCGGTGTAGTCGTAGGTCGTTTGGTTAAAATTCAGCCCTGCAACCAGCGTTGTGCGTTCGTTCCATGCAAGTTCTGCCTGCGTAAAAAGGTTGATATAGCTGCGCCGCTCTTCGTTGTCGCTCAGGATAGCGCCCTGCCTGCCGCCCGCGTTGCGATAAGTCTGCCACTTGTAAAATTCGCTGTAAATCTCCGTTCCCAGCAGCGCTTTGAAAACCAATCCTGCCCCGTTATCAGCTTTGTATTGCAGTTTGCCTCTGCCGCCTGTTGCCTGCGCCGATTCGCGCAGGAAGTTGAAGGGGCGCGGCTCGTCGTTGGTGCGCTGTTGCATAAAGAGGCTACCTGTCAGTTCCCAGCGCGTATCGAGCCGATGCTCTACCGAAGTACCTGCCAGCGTTTTCTTGTAAGCCTCGTAGCCGCGCAGCGCGAGCCAGTTAGCCGCTGCGGCGCGTGGATTGTTGCGAAAAGTAGCCTCGTCTATCGAGCTTGGGATGTAGGCTTTTACGTTGATGCGGTTAGCCAGCAGGCTGATCGTCGTGTTTTCGCCTGCATAAAACTGCCCGTGCAGCGAAAGCAGGTTTCGGAAGTAGGCGCTGTTTTCGCGGAAGCCGTCGGCTTGCTGGTAACTGTGGACAAACCGGATGTTGGCGCGCTCATTGCCCGACTGCGCGTGGCTAACCATGCGTTGCAGCCCGAAACTGCCCGTCATATACTCCGTCCCGACCTGCGATTGTTTGAAAGCCGCGCGCGAAGCTCCAAGCAGCAGCGTGCCGCCCAGCCCCGCACCGTAGATAGAAGAAGACGGCCCTTTGATAACTTCTACGCGGTCTATGAGGCTCAGATCTATATCCTCCAGCGTAGTTTCGCCGTCGCCCGTCGTTAGTGGAATATCGTTGAAATAGGCGCGGATTTTATTGGTAGAAAACAGCGAGCGCGAGCCAATTCCCCTGATCGTCAGTCTGTTGGTATTCAGTGTGCCGATCTGCATCAATACGCCCGGAATGCGGTTCAGCGCCGGCGCAATAATGACGTTGTTATCGCGCTGCAAATCCCGAAGGCTAAGCACGGCTACTGCTGCAGGCACGCGCAGCAGTGGCGCATCTGACTCCATCCCTGTTACTAACACCTCGTTCAGCATGGTGTAGGTTGCCTGCAATCCAATAGTAAAACCACCTGCCTGTGATGGTACGCGCCAGCGTAGCGTTTCGTAACCTACATGCGAAAATTGCAAAGTATCTCCCGGCTGTACATCATCTAACAGAAAGATACCGTTATTATCTGTGGCGACTTGTTGTGTCTGATACTGCACAGATGCGCGCCCAAGGGGAAGTCCGGTAGAAAGATCTACTACCCGACCCTTAGTTTGTGAAAACAGATGCTGTGCGAAAGCGGCTGTGAGTAGTACCGCAAGCATGTATTTGTATCTGTCGTTAAACATTTTTGAAGATTTAAGGGTTTACAAATTATTTAGTGCAGCAAAATACAACATACTCTTTAAGTGGTGCAAGTGATTGACAGTCAGCAAGTCATCAATGATCACCCCGAAGCGTACGATATATTATGGTGCGACTAAGTTTCTACAGCAGACAGTTTTTGAATCATACTGCGAACTTTTTGTTTAATTTTTATTTGAGCCAATCACACAAAAATCCTTGCTCTTACTCATTTGAAAGTGCCTTTAGACGCAGATTTGCAGATTTTTAACAAGATAATGGTTGCAACAATAGTTAATGTCCTTAATCATTCATAACTTTTCACTGCTCTTAAATCTTTTTACCTAATTGTAATCAGCAATGAAAAAACTTTTCACCCTTCTTCTGACGTGGAGCGCGCTGTTCGCTTCTCACACCCTTATGGCGCAACGCGGTGTCATACAAGGCGTTGTTAAAGACGAAACCGGCGAACCGACGCCCGGCATTAATGTGCTTGTTATAGGTACAAGTACGGGTACGGTTGTAAAAGCGGACGGCGCTTATTCGCTATCCGTTCTGGCAGGCAATCTGCAATTGCAGTTTTCGGGCATAGGCTACAAAACAGTCGTGCAAACTGTCAGCGTGAAGGACGGCGAAACCGTAACCTTAGACGTTACCATCAACACGGGAACCAGCGTATTGAATGATGTGGTCGTTTCCGCAACCCGCCAACCTGTCCGTAAAATTGAGGCGACAACGGCGGTAAGTGTTCTTAATGCCGAGGAGTTGCTCAAACAGGTTGCGCCTACCATCGGCGATGCCTTGCGCTTTACACCGGGCGTATTTGTAGCTTCTCAACGAGGGCGTGTGCGCGCCAATATTATTATGCGCGGTTTCCCCGAAAACCTCGGCACGGAGGACAAATACACCACTATGCTCATTGATGGCTTGCCTGCCTACGCCGGCAGCGGCAACCCTTATGACATATATTTCCAACAAGATTTGAACATCGAGCGCATAGAGGTAGTGCGCGGTGCGGCAGCAACGTTGTTCGGACGTTCGGCGGCGGCAGGCGTTTACAATATCGTCAGTAAAACAGGCGGCGAAAAAACGCACGGCACAATTGAGCAAATTCTATCGCCTTCGCCCTCTGCCAAAGGCGGCATGATGACCCAAACAGGTGTAAACGTAAACGGTGCGATTACTCAAAAACTGCGCTACAACGTGGGCGGCTTCTACCTGAACGATCCCGGATTCCGCACACAAGCAGGGCCAGATAAAGGCTATCAATTCCGTGGCAACTTTGACTATTTGTTCGATAAAGGCAGCATCCGCATTTACGGCACTTTGCGCAGCGTAGATTTGTTTAATAATGTAGCCGCACCAACACGCGTAAGCGATTTAAAGATAGACAGCCGCTTCACTAACCGCTTTACCGATTGGGACGATGTATGGAAGAGCGTAAACTTCACTCGACCAACAGGCATTACCGCCGCAACCGTACCGCTGTTTCAAGGCAGCACAGAAACCATTAGCGGCAACCCTAATAATATCGAACAGGTAAATGTCGGCAAAGCCAACGAGCGCGGCAACTACGGCGACGTGCGCTCTATCGGTATGCGTTTCAACTACAATTTTGGCAGCGGGTTTTCTGTTCAGAACAACCTGCGCTATCAGCGCGCCGATTTGGGTACGAAGTTTATCACAGCTACCGCTTATGTCGTTCCGGCAGCCAATCCTAACCAACTGTTTGCCAACGTATTTAACTCGACGGGCGAACGCAAGATGTTTGATATTATCGATGAGTTGATTTTGAAAAAAGAAGCGACCATTGGCAACAGCAAGCATGTGCTTACCGCCGGCGGTTACTTGGGCTACTACGAGCAACGCGCATTGGCAAGCGGCGTATTCCTGGCATCAGACCTAAGCGACGGCACGGTTAGATTGCGCACGCCGTTCCCCGGCGCGATTCCGGGCATCCTGACAACCAACCTGTTGCGCGGTTCGGATACCTATTCTCGTGTGATGAACACTTCTGTTTTTGTGGGTGATGAGGCATCGTTTGTTAACGACAAACTGAAAATAAATCTCGGATTGCGTTTCGACAACACCAACATCAATATTCTGCACTTCTTGCCTAAGTCTGCTAATGGACAAATTGCAGGGCCTCTGTTTGTGTCGAACTTCACCGACCGCCGCGAGATAAGCCTTGGCGCATTTAGCGCAACGCTAGGCATGAACTACCTGATAGGCAAAAACACTGCGATTTATGGCAATTTTGTACGCGCCTTCCGCGCCCCCGATGAGCAAGTGTTCGTCAATATGCTGCGCGGCGTTCCCGGACAGCAGCCTCCGCCCGAGCAGTTAGGTCCCGGTTTGATTAATTACCGCCCGATTGATACCAACAACCGCCCATTTTTAACGCAGATAGACAAACCTGAAACAATCTACAATGCGGAAATTGGCTTCCGCACATCGGCGCTAAACGAAGATTTGAGCTTTGACGTAGCGGGTTACTATACTCAAATCAATGACCGCATTATTTCAGGTTTTCGCGATGTAGCGCCCGGCTTCCCGCCGCAATCTACCTCTATCAGCGAGGGTTCTGTGGCTATCCAAGGCTTCGAAGGAACAGTTACTTATACGCCTTCATGGGCGAAGGGGCTGTTGCTGCGCACTTCGCTCACCTTGCAAAGCAGTGAGTTTCTATCCATTCCGAACGGCTTGCGCCTAACTTCGGTGTTTACCCTTCCAGAATCCGAATTGAAAGGCAAAAAAATCAAAAACGTGCCGGGTACTATTTGGAACTTCAACGCGCAGTATGAACGCAAGTTTAGCAAGTCATTTGCCGCAGGTTTGGGCATTGATGGCAACTACATGGCCAACCGCTACGGCGACGAGCTGAATCGCTTTAAACTGGCCGATGTGATGCTGCTCAACGGCAACATGTTTGCCAAAACAACGCTGAAAAACGGCAATGATATCCGCTTTTCGGTGCGCGTAAGCAACCTGACCGATACGCAAGAAATTTTGTGGCTTTTGGACATAACCAACCCCGTCGTGGCTACTTCCGCGCCTACCAATGCGACGGTAATTCCGGGCATTCCGTTCCTGCCGCGCCGTACATTCTTTACGGTGGCGTACAGTTTCTAAAGAATCATAGCGCTGAGGTTGCACAGCAAATCTTTTGCGCTCGTTGCGGTAAATTCTTACTGCAACGAGCGCAAACTTTTTGAATTGTGTACTATCTTATGCTAAAATGAATCATCTACCATGCAGTTTCAAAGGCAAATACCTGCTGATCAATTAGGTTTTCTACAAGGGTGCGCAAAAGTACGGAATGGAATATTTCACTGGTCTGCAAGCGTTGATTGCTTAGATACCGTTTGCGCTCTGGGGTAGCCGCGAGGCAACCATCGAAATCGCTACAATTTTCTGTATTTGAGGCTATACCTCAACTATATGCGTTTGCCGCCGCGGTTCTTTGCGCACATAATCCTTGGGCAGATGCCTGCGTAGCCGTTCCGAAAAGCGATGAAAGTCCACCGTAATCGTGTGGCGCGGTGTATTGATCTGCCTGAAATCGGGGTTCTTCAATTCCTTGTCAATCAGTGCCTGTATGTTGGACGGACGCTGCCATTTGCCTGCCAGTTCTCTGGCTGCAATTTTTGCCTGCAACTCTGCCGCCGGCCAGATACAGCCCAGTGGCTGGAACAGCCCAATAAAGTACAGATTTTGGATTGTCGGGTGCATCATGCGCAGGTAGAGCGGCACTTTGCCCTGCGAGTAGTCTATGAAAGATTTGTCAAAAAACGGGTGGGCGATCACATAGCCCGTACAGGCAACCACAGTATCGTAGTCCGCCTGCGAGCCGTCGGTAAAATAGACCGTCTGCCCTTCCAAGCGGGCTATTTCGGGTCGCGGGTGAATTTTGCCGTGCCGCATGAAATAGTACAACTCATCGTTGATCGTCGGGTGTGTTTGTCCAAAACTGTGGTCGGGTGCAGGTAGCCCGTAGTGCTTATGTGTACCAAATTTGAGGCGAATGCCAATTTCTGAGATCCGCGACCAGAGCCAGCGCGGCAGCATCTTCATGCGCTCGCCTACCACATCGGCAGGTTCACCAAAAAGGAACTTGGGTGTGATCCAGTAGCCGCGCCGCCAACTGATGTCGGTGCGGGCAGAAACGCGGCTACTCTCTACCGCTACATCGCAGGCAGAATTACCACCGCCGATCACCAGCACGCGTTTGTCTTTGAACCGCGAAAATCGCTTGACATGATGCGAGTGAATATATTCGCCTGTAAAATGACCGGGATAGGCGGGCCAGCGCGGTTGCCAATGATGCCCATTGCAAACCACTAAGGCATCGAAAGTTGCTGTTGAGATTTGCCCTTGCTGCTCGATCGTAATCTGCCACTTGCCCTCTTGTGTAAGTTCAGCTTTTTTGACTTCTGTTTGAAAATGAATCATCGGATACAAGCCGAAATGACGCGCATAAGCCTGAAAATAGGCAGCCAGTTGCCTGTGGGAAGGATAATCGGGATAGTCGGCAGGCATCGGGAAGTCTGCATATTGCGAGAGTGTCTTAGAACTGATGATGTGCGTTGTTTCAAATACACTGGAGTGTGATTCCTCCTCGCTGAATACCCAGTTGCCGCCTACCTCTTTGCCATAGTCGTAAACTGTAACATCTAAACCTTCATCCAGCAAGTTTTTGGCAGCCGTAATACCAGAGGGGCCTGCACCGATCACACATACTTTTTTCATTCTCATTCGAAGTTAGTTGTTTGAAAATAGCAGGATTTGGCGACATTTACAAGTACAAACCCTACTTGCTAATGCCAATAAAAATATGCTTGTCAACATTCACGCTCATCCTTACAAGTTGGCTGCTGCCGTTCGAAGGTCGTTCACAGCAGGTTTTTGACAGCCTGTTGCAGGTATTAAAAACTCGCGAGCCAAAAAAGGATACGCTATACACCCGCACCCTATTCAACATTGCCGATGTTATGCTTTACAACAATACTGACACGGCTATTTTCTTCGCCAAAAAAGGATTGGAATTAGCAAAAACGCAGGGTTGGTTGCGCGGGCAGGCAGACTTGGCGCTGCTGCTGGGGCAAGGCTACGACGTGCAAGGCAAAGCCCCACAGGCAATAGAGGCGATCTTGTTGTCAATCCAATCTTTCGAGCGCCTGCGCGATTCTTTGGGTATGTCCGATGCCTACAACGCCATCGGGATTGTATATGGCCGAAATCTGCGCCAGCCTAAGGTAGCCTTATCCTACTATGAGCGCTCGTTGGCCATTGCCGAGCGATTATCTAAGGGCAAAGAAAACACCCGAACGCTGTACATTCTGACTAACATAGGCATTGAGCAAAAGCGGCTCGGACAATGGAATGCCGCCCTGCAAACGCAGCAACGTGCGCTACAGTTTGCCCAAAAACTGGGGGATACCTACAGCATCGGCGTGATCTACCATAATATCGGCAGCATCTATATTGCGATTGAAGACGTGGCTCGTGCATTGGAATATCTCAATCTTTCCACTCAAACAGCCGTCAATCAGTCTAATCCTTATCTGGCTGCTGCCAACAACAACGCATTAGGCAAAGTTAAGTTGATGATGGGCGAATGGCAGCAAGCGATTGCTTCAGCAGATGCGGCCATGGCGGCCGGACAGCAAATAGGTTCGATGGACTACATGCGCGAAGCCGCCGAAACGCTTTACAAATCTTACAAAGCGCTGCGCCAACCCGAAAAGGCGCTCTATTACCACGAGCAACTCCTCAGTCTTAAAGACAGCCTTATCAATCAGGAAAATACGCGGCAGGTAGAACGCCTGCAAGCACAGGTTGAAATTGATAAGAAGCAGCAGGAAATCGTTATTCTGGAAAAGGAAAATACCAATAAGCGGCTGCAACTCTTTGTGCTGGCAGCGGTTGCAGCCTTGTTTCTGGTAGGAGGCGCTATTCTGATATGGGCTTATCGCAGCCAACAGCAGGCAAACAGTTTGCTGCAAAAGCAAAAGGCAGAGATCAGAGAGAAAAACAAAGAACTCAATCAGGCAAATGAAGAACTTTCTTCTGCACTGGAGATAGTGGGACAGCAAAAACGCGATATTCAAACGATCAATGAAGAACTGACCTCCAGCATCTACTACGCGCAGCATATCCAACGTGCGCTCCTGCCTTCGGCGCAGCAGTTGCAGCGGGCTTTTGAGGAGCATTTTGTGTTCTACCGCCCGCGTGATATTGTCAGTGGCGATTTTTATTGGGTACATCAGTCGGATAATACTACTGTGCTTGCCGTAGCTGATTGTACCGGACACGGTGTGCCGGGTGCTCTGCTCAGCATGGTTGGTATCACGCTGCTGCAAAGGATTGTTGTAGAAAAGCAGATTTTCAGACCCGATCAGATTCTTTCGGAATTGCACACAGGTATCTACCAGTCTTTGCGGCACAATGCAGAGGCAATTTCGCAAGACGGCATGGACATTAGCATTATTTGCATCGAAACGGTTGGCAATAGCCATGCGGTGCACTTTGCCGGAGCTATGAATCCCGTTTATAGTATCATCGGTGCAGATTTTTACGAACTCAAACCAACTAAAAAGTCTATTGGGGGCAGTAGCGAGGCTATTATTTTCCACAATCAAAGCATACAAGTAGGGCAGCCTGCCATGTTTTATTTGTTTTCTGACGGTTTTCAAGATCAGTTTGGTGGAAAGAAAGGGAAGAAGTTTATGGTGCGGCGCTTCAGAGAAACCCTCGCTACTTTGGCAGAAAAACCCGTAGCCGTACAGGGGGAGCAGTTGGCGGCGGTATTTGACGACTGGAAACAGTCCCATCCGCAAGTGGACGACGTATTAGTTGTCGGGGTGCGACTTTAACTACGGGCTTTGGGAGCTATAATTGCCATGCTGAATGCCAGTACTGCAACGAGGATCAGAGCAGTGCGCAAATCGAAAAAGTCTGCTACCCAGCCAATAACAGGCGGGCCGATGAGAAAGCCCGTGTAGCCAACAGTAGACACTGCGGCAATGGCAACTCCTGCCGGCATCGTTTGCGAGCGCCCTGCTGCGCCATAGACCATCGGTACGACGGTCGCCAACCCCAAGCCGACAAGTCCAAAACCTGCCACTACCCAAAAGGGCGTAGCCGCGAGCAAGGCCAGCGACATTCCGCTGCCTGCGAGCAAGCCACTCAAGCGGATGAGACGCACCTGACCCAGTTGCTGCGCAAGCCGATCGCCGAAGAAGCGCCCAACCATCATTGCCATGGTGAAAGCTGTATAGCCAAGTGTAGAAAGTCCCGCCGTAGTGCCGCTTACCTCTGCCAGAAATACCGAACTCCAGTCTGCCATTGCGCCTTCGCCCAGCATACAGAAAAAGGCAATCAGCCCCAGCCACCACAGCACCGCGTCGGGTTTGGCAAAAAGTGGTTTGCTTTTATCTACAGGCGCATCGTTGGGCAAAAGAAAACGAAAAAAGCCAAGCAGCAGCGCAATACCTACTGCGCCGCCGACCAGAAAGTGCGGCAGCGGCGCAAAACCTGTCTCTGCCATGATGCCGCCAAAAGCAGCGCCAAGCATTCCGCCTGCGCTGTACAGCCCGTGGAAAGAGGACATAATCGGTTTGCCCCAACGGTCTTCTACCACAACAGCCTGCGCATTCATACCGATGTTGAGAATATCGCCCGCGCTGCCAAACATAAACAGCGCCGCGGCCAGCAACCACGCCGAGGAAGCCAGCGCTATCAGCGGGAGCATGCAACAGCTTACAAAGGCGGCAATAATGGTTACGTACTTGCTGCCGAAACGCGCCGTCAGCCAGCCTGCAACCGGCAGGGACAGCAGCGAACCAATAGGCAGCCCCAGCAGTACTGTTCCTAATTCACCTGCGCTGAGTTGGAGGTTTTGCTGGACGACTGGAATCCGCGAAGCCCAAGTAGCAAAGGCAAAGCCATTGATCAGGAACATGGCAGCAACAGCGGCTCGAGGCATGTGTTTTTCTGCCCTTGTGCTACTCATTGTTCTGTGCGGTTTGTTGCCGCAATATAGCCGATGTTAGCTATTTGCATAGAACGGTCGGGCTTATGGCGGACATATGCAGTGATTAAAAGCAAAGCTATCGCTGCGCCGAGCGTTGCAGATACGCCTTTACGCGTTCCTGTGCGTTCTGGCGGACATTGAAGTAGAACAGGTTATAGTCGGCCCGATGCCAGTTTTTGATGTTGGCTAAGGCGGCCCCTGCAACTTTCGGGCGGCTGATCCAGAGCATGCCCTGTTGCGCTGCCGCATCGTGCAGCCCGGGTTTCATCGGCTTGAATTTCTGACCTACTCCTCCCAGATGCAGGCTTGCGGGTGCTGCCTGTCCGTTGGTTGTCCAATTGAGCGGGTTGGTCGCCGCTGCTTTGCATAGCTCCTTGCCATGATTGGGGGGAGTATAGCCCTTGGCGTAGGTATTCCACGTTACAAAGCAACCTGTTTCATCTGCATTTTGGCAAACGGGAATATTGGTAAAAAAGTCAGCAGGAGTAGGCATGCCCACAAGGTAGGCGATAATCAGTTGCCTTTGTAGCGGCTGCCCGTCAATCAGTTCGCGGATCAGTTGCTTGCCGTGCTGTGTACCTTGACTGTGTGCAGCTATGATGAAAGGTCTGCCTTGATTGAAATGCTGTAAATAGTATTTAAACGCTGCTTTTACGTCGGCATAAGCTGTGTCAAATGCGGCTTTGGCATCGGCTTGGTTAGGTGTAAAGTAAGCGTAGAGATGTGCCTGCCGATAGCGCGGGGCAAATACGCGCCCTGCCGCATTAAAAATGCTCGCCTGATGGAGAATCGTAGAACTGTCCACCCGTTGGTTCAGGTCTGCATCGTTCAGGTCGCCGTTCCATTCGTAGCCCTTAGTAGGTTTATAGGTGTAAATCGTTGGGTGGATGAAAAATACATCTGCCGGCGCTTGCGCCTGATTATCGCGCAGACTGTCCACTTTTGGCAGGCGATCCGCCGCATCTCGTTTGTCGGGGTGCGCAGCCCAGTGTTCCATACGGCTGTAGTCGGGGCGAGCGGGAACACTACCCGGTTCAAATCGAGCTTGCAAAACTACTCGCTTGGGCGTACAGCCTGCAAAACTCAGTGTTAAAGTTGCTACAAGCAGTAATTTATTGAACAAAGAAAAACGGCGCATATTAATTTTCTTTCGTTAATTTGTTGAAATTGAGGATAAAGCTATATGAAAGTTCATCGGATTTCAAACGCGTTTGGGCAGCTAAGTGTTTGCAGGTTTTTGGCATTATGGTGCATGGGCCTGATGGCTTGCGGTTCGCAGCCTTCGCAGCAAGAAGTTAAAAGTGAGCCGAGTACAGCCGTGCTAAAGCCGTTGGTCGAAATTCGCAACGAGGCCTTGCTAAGATTTGTGCAGCAGTTTCCCCTAAAATCACTGCCCTACGATACTCGCAGCGACTCCATTGCTCCGGCAGCCAGCCCCTTGCGGGATGCTGAGCTGAAAACCTTTCTGCGCAAAGGAAGTATTTTTGAAGATGCGTATCAGTGCTATCCGATGTATCGTCTGCCCGACTATGGCAATTTTGTGTCGCTCATTTTGGCAACTTTGGGACAGGAAGACAATGGTTTGCGACTGCTACTGGCAACTTACACGCCCGATGGTCGCCCGATAGACGAGCTTCTTATCAAAGACAGCTACAGTACAGGCGACGAATACGCGACTACCGACACGCAAATAGCCCCGAATTTTGCGCTCGAACAAAGTCTTGTAAAAGTTACTTACGAGCCGACAGGCGCAGAGGAGGCCATAGTAGAGAAAGACCGCAGCGAACAAATCCGCCGTTACACGATCAATCCTGAAGGAAAAATTACCCGGCAGCTATGAGCAACGTCTTTTATGGCTGGTACATCTTGGCAGCTATTTTCATTGTTTACATGTTGAGTAGTATCGGCGTAAGTACTTTGCCGCTGCTCAATGCACAATTAAAAGCCTTGCACGGCTGGACACACGAACAAGTTGCCGGGCCGCCTTCGCTACTGTACTTTTTTATCAGTTTTGTTGCACTTGCGCTGGGCCTCATATTGGATAAAACTACCCCGAAAATTGTAATGACTATTGGTGCAATCTGTATGATTGTTTGCCTCGGCGCTTATTACTTCATCACCGAATTATGGCAGTTGTACGCAATCTATGTGCTCTACAGCATTGCACTAACCTTTACCGGCATCCTACCGGGTATGGTATTGCTCAACCGCTGGTTTTTCGCATATCGAGGGATAGCCGTAGGTATTTTTTTGATGGGCTCGAGTTTGGGCGGTGCGATTTTTCCTAAGTGGGCAGCATGGATGATTGAGCAATACGGCTGGCAAACTGCTGCACTCGGCTTATTGATTGCCTGCATCGTCCTGATCTTGCCGCCGCTATTTTGGATCAAAGATTCGCCGCTCGAACTTGGGCTACTACCCGACGGCAAGGCAGCGACAAGGGATCGGATGGCAAATAACACATCAAAAACAACAGTTATTATTAGCCGCTTCACACAAGCCATGCGCGAACCGCTGTTTTACCTGTTGCTGTTCGTTACGGCGGTCATGTGGTTTTGCATCACCGCCCTGATTCAGCATTTGGCTTATTACATGAAGGATTTGCAGGTAGCGCTTTCTACAAGCGGTACATTGCTGAGTTTGTTCTTTGTTTGCAGTATTCTCGGCAAAGTCATTTTTGGCTTTCTGAGCGATCGTTTTTCGCCCAAATATATCTTGCTGCTGGCGAGTGCCTGCATGGCTTTGGGTTCGTTGGCGTGGCAATTAGCCGCTGCAACGGGCATAGAAATGCTTTATACTGCTGCAGTAGTCTATGGCATTGGCTACAGCGGCACGTTTACCATGATCCAGATTGTATTGGCAGCTTACTACGAGGGCCCTGCATATGGCAAACTGCTTGGCTTTTTTACCATGGCAGACACGCTGGCAGGCAGTTTGGGTATCTATTGGCTTGGCTATCTTCGCACCGCTTCGGGTAGCTATGTTTCCGGCATACAAATCATGGTTGTGCTGTCTGTGCTTTCTATGCTTTGTGTATTACTGATGCGTAAACCTACGGCTACACTCTTGAAGCATACCTGAACGATAAAATCTCTTAGCTTATGTCTTTCCAACTTTTTCCCTACACCGAAGTGGTTTTTAGCGTTGGCAATATTGAAAAAGCCGCCGCTGTTTACCGCGACTACATGGGCTGGCAGCCTGTTCACGAAACTGTGGGCGACCGCCATCAGCCCGCGTTCTGGCAACTGCCCGAAGCCTGTACCGCAGACGAAATGCTGCTCAGGCTGCCCGGCACAGACAAAGGACAAATCCGGCTGCTGAAATTCAACGGCATAGCGCAGGACTACATCCGCCCCGGTGCGCAGACTTGGGATACAGGCGGCTATTTAGATATTGACCTACGCGCAGATAACCTGCAAAAAGTGCACAACGACCTGCGCGAAATGGGCTGGCACGGCATAAGCAATCCCGTACAGATGCAGATGGGGCCCTTTTTGCTCGAAGAACTGCTCATGAAAGGGCATGACGAGATCATGATCGCCTTTGTACATCGGATAGATCCGCCACAACCTGTGATGGAGGGCGGACGCAACATTGTGAGCAACGTCTATCTTTCGGCAATGATTGTACAGGACTTGGAACGCGCTAAACACTTCTTCGTTAATCAGTTAGGCTTTCAGTTGCTCAATGAACTGACGATTTGTCGCGATACACCCGGCCCTACGATTTTTGGTTTTCCCTATAACATAGCCCCTCATGCGCCCGCGCATCTGGCGATTGTTTCGCCCGATGGTTCACGCGACCACATGCTGGACATCATTAAAATTGACAACGTAACAGGTGAAGATTTTTCCGACAGAGCTGTGCCGCCCAATCGCGGCGTGCTGATGTTCCGCTTTCCGGTGCGGGGGCTGCGTGCCTACGCCGACTTTGTGCAAAAAAACGGCGCAGCCTTGCAAATTCCGGTTACACGCACAAACATAGCGCCCTATGGCAAAGTAGAAGCCTTCGCCGTGCGCTCGCCCGATGGCTGCTGGTTAGAGTTTTTTGAGGAGGTAACTGAGGCGTAAGACAAATTAGCATGTATCGTACCTTTTAGGTGCGCTTCATTTTAATTGAGGTTGTCCGAAAAGTAATACAGACTTCAGCCTGATATTTATTAATAACTTGATAATCAAGTATTTACACATTAAATTCTGTGCTACATGCGTCCTTTTTGGACAGCCTCTCAATATCGCTAGCATAATCATTACTCTCCTTCCATTACAGAGTAGAAAAGGGGTAGAGATGATTTTAATGCTACCAATAACGATCCTTACGGGATAAAATCTACTTTGTATATGATTTATTTTAGTGTGAGACGAGTTGTAATACGCCTGTTCTGATGTTGATTTTTTGATTAACCATAATGTTTGAAAGGTTGAATGGAAATAAGTTGATTGAAATTATTATTTTCGTTCAATATTACCGCAACTATTGTTGCGTAATTTAAACGAATGCGAAAAGAATTTTCAAGGGGTAAAGATAATACAAAACTTAAAAAACTGCGTATGTTGCCTGCGTGAGTAACGACAGCAATTTTTTGCAAATTTGTTTTTAAAACTTCCTTGA